>NZ_JBVIGX010000006.1:110431-131098 GCF_055570595.1 Streptomyces sp. NPDC031132 | reverse complement strand
CGACAAGGGGGTGAAGGGAGCAGCTTCCGATTCGGCACACCAAGAAAAACGCGCGGGTCGCGTGGCCCGGCCCCGAGGGCCCAGAGGGCCCTCTCACCCCACCCCCTAGGGGTGTCCGCAAAGTCCTGCCTGGCCCGCGGCACGACTTTGCGCACCACTCCTGGTACTGACGACGAGGGCCGGCGGTCAGTGGCCGTTTCCGGGACGCGACTCCAGGAGCGTGAACACCGCGCCCTCCGGATCGGTGACCGTGGCCACCCTGCCGGTCAGCCCCTCGCGGGGCGGCTGGACGACGCGCCCGCCGAGCCGGTGGACCCGGGCCGCGGCCGTGTCGGCGTCCTTGACCTCGAAGTACGTCATCCAGTGCGGGCCCCGGTCGTGCGGGAGCGAGCGCCCGACCCCGTGCACGGCGGCGACCGGGCGCCCGTCCAGCAGCAGCGTCACGTAGTCGAAGTCGGCGGAGGACGTGCCGTGCGTCTCGGCCTCGTGGCCGAAGACGTGCTCGTAGAACTTGCCGACGGTCGAGGTGTCCTGGGTGACCAGCTCGCTCCAGACCGGCGTGCCGGGGACCCCGGGCCGGCGGGTCCCGATCTGCTCCTCGGCCTGCCAGAGCCCGAAGATCGCCCCCAGCGGGTCGGAGCAGATCGCCAGGCGCCCCGCGGCGCCCGCGTCCAGCGGGCCCACGGCCACCGTGCCGCCGCAGGAGCGGATCGTCTCGGCGGTCGAGTCCGCGTCGTCGGTGGCGAAGTACGTCGTCCAGGCCACCGGGAGATGCCGGTCCAACGGCATCTCCCCGATGCCGGCCACCTCCTGGCCGTCGAGCAGGGCGCGGACGTACGGGCCGAACGGCTGGGGGCCGGGCTCGTACTCCCAGCCGAACAGGTCGGTGTAGAAGGCCTCGGTGGTTCCGAGGCCGTGCACCATCAGACTCGACCAGCACGGTGTGCCGGGCGGGCGCCGCGTTGCTTCCGGTGCCTCGGTCATGTCAGCCGTCTCCTCCGTCGTCGCTCATCCCGGACCAGATGCTTCCACTCCGGCGGGTCCGGCGCGCCCCGACCGGCCGGGTTTCGCCGGAGCGGGGAGAGATGACCGGATCGGTGCGGCCTGTCGACGTCGGGCTTGCTACCCGGGCCGCGGAGCGGGGAGGAAGATGGGCCCCATGACTGCGAACTCCGCGACTTCCGCGATCCTCTCCGCGTCCGAACTGATGGACGAGCTGGCCGGTTCCCGGCCGCCGGTGCTGCTGGACATCCGCTGGCAGTTGGGCGGCCCGAACCTGCGGTCCGAGTACGAGGCCGGACACCTGCCGGGTGCGGCGTACGTGGACCTCGACCGCGAACTGGCAGGTCCGCCGGGGGCGGGCGGCCGGCACCCGCTGCCGCAGCCGGAGGAGTTCGGGGCGGTGATGCGCAGGGCCGGGGTCTCGGCGGACGTGCCGGTGGTCGTGTACGACGGGGGCCAGGGGTGGGCCGCCGCCCGGGCGTGGTGGCTGCTGCGCTGGACGGGTCACACGGACGTGCGGGTACTGGACGGGGGACTGGCCGCGTGGAGGGCGGCGGGCGGGCCGGTGACGGCTGACGCGGCGACCGCCGAGGAGGGCGATTTCAAGCCAAACCCGGGGGCGGTGGGGCTGCTGGACGCGGACGCCGCGGCGGCGCTCGCGCGGAGCGGGATCCTGCTGGACGCGCGGGCGGGGGAGCGGTACCGGGGCGAGGTCGAGCCGATCGACCGGGTCGGCGGCCACGTTCCGGGAGCGGTGTCGGCGCCGACGACGGAGAACGTGGCCGCCGACGGGCGGTTCCTGGCGCCGGACGCGCTGCGGGCGCGGTTCGCCGGGCTGGGCGTTTCGGCCGGGGCGCCGGTCGGCGTGTACTGCGGGTCGGGGGTCTCGGGAGCGCACGAGGTGCTGGCCCTCGAGGTGGCCGGGATTCCGGCCGCCCTGTACGCAGGCAGCTGGTCGGAATGGTCCTCGGACCCGACCCGCCCGGTAGCCACGGGCCCGGCCCCGCAGTAGCCACTCCAGCCCCGCCGGGCGGCCAAATCCAGCCTCGCCGGCGTTTGAGGCGCGAGGTCCGGGGCGGAGCCCCGGGAGGGCCGGGCGGAGCCCGGCACCGCTGGCGCAGCGCCGGCGCGGCCGGGCCGGGGTGGTTACTCCTGCTTCTTGCGGCGGGTCCCGAAGACGATCTCGTCCCAGCTCGGGACCGCCGCACGGCGGCCCGGGCGGACGCCGTCGGCTTCGGCCTGGCGGTCCGTGGTCCCGGTCAGGCGGTCCCGGTGGCCCGCCACCGTGCGCGGCATCAGGACGTCCGCGTACGCGGCACCGGCACCGGCGCTCGCCGACGCCGCCGGGGGCTCCTCCGCCTCCGGCTCCTCCGCCGGCGGCTCGGCGCGTTCCGGTACCACCAGGTCGCCGCGGAAGCTCGGAACCGCCTCCAGCAGGCTCGTCAGCGTGTCCCGTTCCTCCTCCGGCTCCGGGGCAGGGGCCGGGGAGACGGGCCGTTCCAACTGGCGGTCGAGCGCGCGGTCCAGTGGCCGGTCCCGCGGCAACCGCGCGATCCTCGGCACGAACGGAAAGCTCGGCTCCGGCGTCGCCGGCAGGTCGTCCGCCTCGCCGATCAGGGAGCGGGCCTCGTCGTCCACGGCCACGACCAGCCGGCGCGGCGGGTCGTACGTCCAGCTCGCCGAGTGCGGTTCGCCCGCGACCCGGTAGACCAGCAGGACCTCCCAGGTGCCGTCGTCGCGGCGCCAGGAGTCCCACTGCACGGACTCCTTCTCGGCCCCGCGCAGCGTGAGCCGCTCCTGCACGGCCTCGCCGAGCTGGGGTCCGGTGTTCTCGCCGGGACGACGTACGGGGGTCTTGCGGGCCCGCTCCGCCATGAACGCGCGCTCGGCCAGCACCGGGCCCTCGAAGCGGCGTACGCGGTCGACGGGGATGCCGGCGAGTTGAGCGACCTCCTCAGCGGAGGCACCGGCCCGTATGCGGGCCTGGATGTCGCGGGGGCGGAGGTGGCTCTCCACCTCGATCTCGATCTGGTTCAGGCGCGCGCGGTCGTTGCGCACGGCAGCCCGCAGCCGCTCGTCGATCGGAAGCGTGTACTCCGTGCTGTCCGCAGCCTTGAGCACCAGTCGTGTGCCGTCATTTGAGACGGCCACGACACGCAGTTCGGGCATGGGGACCTCCCGGGTGGTGCCTGCCGACGTCACGTGCGTCGCTGCTTCCGCTAGTCGAGTGTGGCCTGCCCGGGTGCAGCCTGCCACAACCTTGCCGAGTTCAACCGGCGTGTCGGGCATGCGCCCTTGATCGCCGTTATGGCACGGTTACCTGTTGGGCACACACAGTGACCGAACGATTACTGTGCGCAGCAGGAACCCGTGCAATGCCGCGGGATCACCGGTCTCGAGTGCCGTTTCTCCATCAGTCGGCCCCCTCTCCCGAGTCCGGACATCCGTAAGGAAGGACGGCCCCAGGGCTCGCCACAGTACTCCATTCGGGCCACCTGGGTGGACCGCCGCGCCGCCGAACTTGTCGTGGGCGGCGGGAGTTGGGCTGCCCTGAATCGGGCCGGACCTGCGACCGTGCCCGTTTTCGGGTGTCTTGCTTCACAGAATCCCCAGAAACGGAACCATCTGTTTCGCCCGGGGGTCAGTAACTGGTGAGAGCAGTGAAACGCGAGAGGTCGCGAGAGGCAGCACACGCAGGGGATGAGGATGGGTCAGAAGGCCGCGCCGGACGTCGAACCGGGGTCGAGGACGGAGGGGACGGGCGGGACGGAACGGAAGAAGCTCGATCTGAGCGCGGCCCAGATCGCCGGCTCTTCCCTCGCCACCGTCGCCGCGGCCCTGCTCGCCTCGAAGCTCGGCGTCTACGGGACCATCCTCGGCGCAGGCGTGGTGAGCGTGGTCGCCACCGCCGGCGGCCCCGTCATCCAGCACCTCTTCAGGCGCACCGGCGACCACCTGCGCGAAAGCGCCCGCCCTGGGAGGTGTCGTCAGGTCCCGCTGCCCCGCGAGCAGAAGGCGGCCGACGGCACCCTGCTGCTCCGCGCGGTCCCGTCCTCCGAGGAGTTCGGCGAGGCCACCGTGCACGGCACCCGCGTACGGGGCTGGAAGCGCACGGCGGTGGCCTCGGGCGCGGCGTTCGCCATCGCGCTCGGCGGACTCGGCGCGTACGAGGCCTTCTCCGGTACGGCGATCAGCCAGGGCGGCGGAACCATCTGGTCCGGCGGCACGCGCAAGGTGGACGACGAGCGGCCCGCCGGCCCCGGAAAGGAACCCGGCACCGGCAGGAAGGGCGGCGGAACCTCCGGGTCCGGCACCTCCCCGAGCCCTTCGGCTCCGCACGGGAGCCGGGGCCCGAGCACGAGCCCCGGCCCCGGGCCGTCGTCACCGGACTCCTCGGGATCCCCGGACTCCCCGGGCTCGGACTCCGGGCGCCCGGCGCCGAGTCCGAGTCCGCCGGCGCCGAGCCCGAAGCCCACCCCGACCCCGACGCCCACGCCCGTGCCCACCCCGAGCGGAAAGGGGCAGCCGGACTCCCCCTGAGCGCTGAGCGCTGAGCGGGGGCGGGGGCGGGGGCGGGGCTACTCGCCCAGCACCCGCCGCAGGTAGTCGTTGCCGAACAGCCGCTCCGGGTCCAGCCGGTCCCGCAGCGCGGTGAACTCCCCGAAACGCGGGTAGACGCGGGCGAAGTACTCTGCGTCCCGCGTGTGCACCTTGCCCCAGTGCGGCCGTCCGCCGTGCGCGGTGAAGATCCGCTCGGCGGCCGTGAAGTAGGCCTGGTACGGGGTGCCCTTGTACATGTGCACGGCGATGTACGCGGTCTCCCGCCCCGAGGCCGTCGACAGCGCGATGTCGTCCGCCGGGGCCGTCCGCACCTCCACCGGGAAGCTGATCCGCAGCCCGGAGCGGTCGACCGTCGTCTTGAGCTCCCGCAGCGCCTCGACGACCTGCTCGCGCGGAAGGGCGTACTCCATCTCCACGAAGCGCACCCGGCGCGGGCTGGTGAACACCTTGTACGGGATGTCCGTGTAGGTGCGCGCGGACAGGGCGCGGCTGGCGATCCGGGCGATGGAGGGGATGGTCGCCGGGACGGCGCGGCCCAGCGAGTTGACGGCCTGGAAGAGGCCGTTGGACAGCAGTTCGTCCTCGACCCAGGCGCTCACCGCCCCGGGCGGGGCGGCGGGGCCCTGACTGCGGTTGTTGCGCTTGGTGTTGCAGTTGCCGGTGTGCGGGAACCAGTAGAACTCGAAGTGCTCGTTCTCCGCGAAGTGCTGCTCGAACTCGGCGGTCACCCGGTCGAAGCCCATGGGCTCCTCACGGGCGGTCAGGAAGAAGATCGGCTCCACGGCGAACGTGATCGCCGTGACGATGCCGAGGGCTCCGATGCCGATCCGGGCGGCCGCGAAGACCTCCGGATTCTCCTTCTCGGAGCACGTGAGCAGCCGCCCGTCCGCCGTGACCAGCTCCAGGCCGCGGATCTGGGCGGCGATGGAGGCGGAGTCCCGGCCGGTGCCGTGGGTTCCGGTGCTGGTCGCGCCGGAGACCGTCTGCTCCATGATGTCGCCCATGTTCGTGAGCGACAGGCCCTCCCGGGCCAGGGCCTGGTTCAGGTCCTTGAGCACCGTGCCCGCCGCCACCGTCACGGTGCCGGCGGTCCGGTCGATCTCCCGGATCCCGGCCAGTGCCTGGGGGCGTACGAGCACCCCGTCGGTGGCGGCGGCCGCGGTGAAGGAGTGGCCGGTGCCGACCGCCTTCACCTTCAGCCCGTCCTCGGCGGCCCGGCGGACCGCCTCCTGAAGCTCCCCGACCGAGGCCGGGGTCACCACCCGGGCGGGTGCCGCCGTGACGTTGCCCGCCCAGTTATGCCACGCGCCCGCTGTCGCCGGCCCGCTTTTCCCTGCTGCTGTCGCCGTCCCCATCGCTAGAGGGCTCCTCCCCTTGCGCCGGCCTCGTCAGCCGGCGGTAACCCGCGAACGCCACCGCCGCCGCGGCGGTCCCCGCCGAGACCGAGACGACGAACCCGCGCTGGGCCCCGGCGGCGTCGATGACCAGACCGGTCACGGAGGAGCCGACCGCGATACCGACGGCGAGGCCGGTGGTGATCCACGTCATGCCCTCGGTGAGCTTCGCGCGTGGTACGTGCGCCTCGATCAGGGCCATGGTGGTGATCATCGTGGGAGCGATGGCGAGGCCCGAGACGAAGAGCGCCACGGCCAGAAACGGAAGGTTCCCGGCCAGTAGGAGGGGGATCATACTCACGGCCATCGCACAGATGCCCAGTACCCACCTGAGTTCGGTCCGGCCCTTGAGATGGAGCAGGCCGAAGACGATGCCGGCCAGACAGGATCCGGCCGCCCAGACGGCCAGGATGAAGCTGGCGGCGGACTTCTGGCCCTGCTCCTCGGCGAAGGCCAGGGTGGACACGTCGATGGACCCGAAGATGGCGCCGGTCGCCACGAACGTGGCCGCCAGCACCTGCAGGCCGGGGGAGCGCAGGGCGGAGGTCCGGTCGCCGTCCTGGCTGCGCGGGTGCGGCGGGGGCTCGGTGGAGCGCTGCGCGGTCAGCAGCCAGACGCCGACGAGCAGGCAGGCGGCCGCGATCACCGGTCCGGCTTCCGGGAACCAGGTGGTGGACAGCCCGATGGCGAGGATGGGGCCGAAGATGAAGCAGACCTCGTCCACCACGGACTCGAAGGAGTACGCGGTGTGCAGCTCGCGCGGGGCGTCGCGGTAGAGCACGGTCCAGCGGGCGCGGATCATCGAGCCGACGCTCGGCACGCAGCCCGCGACGGCCGCGAAGACGAAGAGGGTCCAGTCGGGGAGCCCGTTCGCCGCGGCCAGCACCAGGGCGATGACGGAGGCGACGCAGATCAGGGTCGCGGGACGCAGCACCCGCCGCTGCCCGTACTGGTCCACCAGCCGGGACACCTGCGGGCCGATGAAAGCGGCGGCCAGGGCCAGGGTGCCGGTGAGGGCGCTGGCCATCGCGTAGCGCCCGGTGATCTCGGAGATCATCGTGAGGATGCCGACGCCCACCATGGATATCGGCAGCCGGCCTATGAGGCCGGCGGCGCTGAAGGCCTTGGTGCCGGGCGCTGCGAAGATCGCGCGGTAGGGACTGGGCAAGGTCTCTCCGTAAGGGACGTCATTGGCCCATACAGGTTACGACCGCCGACAGGGCACCCGCACGGGGAAGAATCGAACACCAAAACTTAGGGTTACCTTACCTATGTCGCGATGCGGGACGCGTGGCCGGGCCGGTTCCCCGGCGCGGACGCCGGGTGGCAGGATTCGAACCATGTCAGACCAGCTCCGCGCCGCCGCCCCGCCTTCGGCCGAGGGCCTCGCCGGCCCCTACGACGCCCTCCTGCTGCTCTCCTTCGGCGGCCCCGAGGGGCCCGACGACGTCGTGCCGTTCCTGGAGAACGTCACGCGCGGACGCGGCATCCCGCGCGAGCGGCTCAAGGAGGTCGGGCAGCACTACTTCGGCTTCGGCGGGGTCAGCCCGATCAACGGGCAGAACCGCGAGCTGCTCGACGCGCTGCGCAAGGACTTCGCCGAGCACGGACTGGACCTGCCCGTGTACTGGGGCAACCGGAACTGGGCCCCGTACCTCACCGACGTGATGCGGGAGATGGCCGCCGACGGGCGCCGCCGGATCGCGGTGCTCGCGACCAGCGCGTACGCCTCGTACTCGGGCTGCCGCCAGTACCGCGAGAACCTCGCGGACGCGCTGGCGGCGCTGGCCGAGGAGGGCGTCGCCGAGCTGCCGAAGGTCGACAAGCTGCGGCACTACTTCAACCACCCCGGCTTCGTGCAGCCGATGATCGACGGGGTGCTCGCCGCGCTGGAGTCGCTGCCGCAGGAGGTGCGCGCCGGCGCGCACCTGGCCTTCACCACGCACTCGATCCCCACCGCGGCCGCGGACGCCTCCGGCCCGGTCGAGGAGCACACCGCCGGCGGCGAGGGCGGGGCGTACGTCAAGCAGCACCTGGACGTCGCGCAGGTGATCGCGGACGCGGTGCGGGCCGAGACGGGCACGGAGCTGCCCTGGGAGCTCGTCTACCAGTCGCGCAGCGGAGCCCCGCACATCCCGTGGCTGGAGCCGGACGTCTGCGACCACCTGGAGGCCCTGCACGGGGCCGGGGCGCCCGCGGTGGTGATGGTCCCGATCGGCTTCGTCTCGGACCACATGGAGGTCCTGTACGACCTCGACACGGAGGCCACGGCGAAGGCGGCGGAGCTCGGGCTCCCGGTCGCCCGCTCGGCGACGGTCGGGGCGGACCCGCGGTTCGCGGCGGCCGTCCGGGACCTGGTGCTGGAGCGCGCCGCCGCGGAGCGGGGCGAGCCGGTGGAGCGGTGCGCGCTCGGGCTGCTCGGGCCCAGCCATGACCTGTGCGCGGTGGGCTGCTGCCCGGCGCGCGGCCCCCGGCCGGCGGCCGCGGGCGCCGACAGCCCCTACGCCTAGGAAAGGGCGCGAAGCGTGATCTCCGAAGAGCTGAAGGCCGAACTGCTGGACGTGGGCCTGGACGCCGCCCGGCAGGCCGGGGAGCTGCTGCGGGACGGCAGGCCGGCCGATCTCGCGGTGGCGGCGACCAAGAGCAGCCCGATCGACGTGGTGACCGAGATGGACATCGCGGCGGAGAAACTGATCACCGGCGTCCTCGCGCGGCGGCGGCCCGAGGACGGGCTGCTGGGCGAGGAGGGCGCGGACAGCCCCGGGACGAGCGGGGTGCGGTGGGTCGTGGACCCGCTGGACGGCACCGTCAACTACCTGTACGGGCTGCCGAGCTGGAGCGTGTCGATCGCCGCCGAGTACGAGGGCAGGGCCGTCGTCGGCGTCGTGGCGGCCCCGATGCGCGGCGAGACGTACCACGCGGTGCTCGGCGGCGGGGCCTGGCTGGGGAAGGTCCGCCTGGCGTGCCGGGCGGCTGCCCCGCTGGACCAGGCGCTGGTCGCGACCGGGTTCGCGTACCTCCAGGCGCGCAAGGAGCAGCAGGCGGACGTCGCGCAGCGGGTGATCCCGAAGGTGCGGGACATCCGGCGGGGCGGATCGGCTGCGCTGGACCTCAGCGACGTGGCCGCCGGGCGGCTGGACGCGTACTACGAGCGGGGGCTCAACCCCTGGGACCTGGCCGCGGGCGAGCTGATCGCCCGGGAGGCCGGGGCGCTCACGGGCGGGCGGCCGGGCCGGCCGGCCTCGGGGGAGCTGGCGCTCGCCGCCACCCCGGCGGTGTTCGCGTCGCTTCAGCCGCTGCTGGAAGAGGCCGGGGCCTGGCACGACTGAAGGGCAGCGGCCCGGCATGAGGGAACCCCGGCTGCCGCGTGCGGTCGCCGGGGTTCGGGTCGGACTGGTGGGGTCAGGGAGGTGAGTCAGCAGGCGGAGACGGGGACTCCGTGCTCCGCGGCGAGGCGCTGGAGGTCTTCCAGTTCCGCCTGCTCCACTTCCACGAGGAAGTCGTCGCCCGTCTCACGGGCCTGATTGAGGTCCGACTGCGTGGCCCGGATGCGCTGCAGGAGACCCGCGCTGAATGCGTCCATGGTGGGTTCGCCCCCTCTTCGTGGGTCGGCGGCGGCACGTGGCAGTCCGCCGTCAGGGAGTGGTTGGGGTGTGGTGACGTCCTCCCCGGCACCCTGGGCCCAGAAACCTCGAGAGGCGAGGGAATCCACACTTCCGGCCCGCGCAGGCCCCCGAGGGACGCCTTACAGCCGGTTTACGGCTGAAACGTGCAGGATGGACGACGCAATACACGTGTGCCCTCAGGGCTCGATGGAAGGAAACGACGTGCGCGTACTCGTCGTCGAGGACGAGCAGCTGCTCGCCGATGCGGTGGCCACCGGGCTGCGCCGAGAGGCCATGGCCGTGGACGTCGTGTACGACGGCGCCGCGGCCCTGGAGCGCGTCGGGGTGAACGACTACGACGTGGTCGTCCTCGACCGGGACCTCCCGCTCGTGCACGGCGACGACGTCTGCCGGAAGATCGTCGAGCTCGGCATGCCCACCCGCGTGCTGATGCTGACGGCGTCCGGTGACGTGAGCGACCGCGTGGAGGGCCTGGAACTGGGCGCGGACGACTACCTGCCCAAGCCCTTCGCGTTCAGCGAGCTGACCGCCCGCGTGCGCGCCCTGGGGCGGCGCACCACCGTCGCCCTGCCCCCCGTACTGGAGCGGGCCGGCATCAAGCTGGACCCGAACCGGCGGGAGGTGTTCCGTGAGGGCAGGGAGGTACAGCTGGCGCCCAAGGAGTTCGCGGTGCTGGAGGTTCTCATGCGGAGCGAGGGGACCGTCGTCTCCGCCGAGCAGCTGCTGGAGAAGGCATGGGACGAGAACACCGACCCCTTCACGAACGTGGTGCGGGTGACGGTCATGACCCTGCGGCGCAAGCTCGGGGAGCCGCCGGTCATCGTGACCGTGCCTGGCTCCGGATACCGGATCTGACGCGGGTGGCGGCGACCCCGGCACCACCGACGGTGCCGCCGAGACCGACCTGGGACCCCGGCCAGCCCGAGGGTCCCTTCCCTTGGCTGCGACCGACCATCCGCATACGCCTCACGCTGCTGTACGGCGGGATGTTCCTGATCGCGGGCATCCTGCTGCTGTCGATCATCTACCTGCTGGCGGCCCAGGCGCTGCGCGAGGGCAACGGACTGCCGTTCAAGATCGTGGGCGGCACGGACATCCAGGTCACCAGCACCTGCCCCGGCGTGGTCGGCAAGGGCCAGATGTACGACCAGTTCAACGCCGCGATCAACACCTGCATCCTGGAGCAGCGCAGGCACGCCCTGGACGACCTGCTCAGCCGGTCGCTGATGGCCCTGCTCGGCCTCAGCATCATCGCTTTCGCCTTCGGCTACGCCATGGCCGGCCGGGTGCTCCTGCCGCTCGGCAAGATCACCCGGACCGCACGCCGGGTGGTCGGCTCCGACCTGACCCGGCGCATCGAGCTGGACGGGCCGGACGACGAGCTCAAGGAGCTCGCCGACACCTTCGACGAGATGCTCGACCGGCTGGAGCGGGCCTTCACGGCCCAGCAGCGGTTCGTCGCGAACGCCTCGCACGAGCTGCGCACCCCGCTGGCGATCAACCGGACGCTGCTGGAGGTCCACCTGTCGGATCCGGGTGCTCCGGTGGAGCTGCAGCAGCTGGGCAAGACGCTGCTGGCCACCAACGAGCGCAGCGAGCAGCTCGTCGAGGGCCTGCTGCTGCTGGCGCGCAGCGACAACCAGATAGTCGAGCGCAAGCCCGTGGACCTGGCGGAGGTCGCCTCGCAAGCCATCGACCAAGCGCGCGGGGAGGCGACGGTGAAGGGCGTGGAGATCCGCGGCGAGCGGGCTCCGGCCGTGGTCCAGGGCAACGGCGTCCTGCTGGAGCGGATCGCGCTCAACCTGGTGCAGAACGCCGTCCGGTACAACGTGCCGGAGGACGGCTGGGTCGAGGTCACCACGGAGTCCCAGCACGGCCAGGCGGTCCTCGTGGTCTCGAACACGGGTCCCGTGGTTCCCGCGTACGAGGTGGACAACCTCTTCGAGCCCTTCAGGCGGCTGCGTACGGAGCGCACGGGCAGTGACAAGGGTGTCGGGCTCGGCCTGTCGATCGCGCGCTCTGTGGCGCGCGCACACGGCGGGCGGATCTCGGCGGTGCCGCGCGAGGGCGGTGGCCTCGTGATGCGTGTCACTTTGCCCCTCTGAGCCGCCCCCCTGTTTGTTCGCTGTTGGCTGAATGATCGGAGGGTGGGGCGGTGGCGGCTGTGTGATCGATCACATTGTCGAGTGTTGGGTCATGTGCGTTCAGTGACCCCGAAGGGGGCCGGAAAGCCCGGGAAGTCCGGGTTTCCCGCCCCTCGAACGGCGGGAAATACACGGGGTGGCGTTTGTGCAAGACGGCCCCCGGACCGTGTACGGTCCCGGTCGTCATCCCAGCCAATCGCTCCTTCAGGTGTGCGGCTGGGTGTCGATTGAGTAACAGACCTTGATGTGAGGCAAAATCTCCGCCTCAGGTCGGGCACAAGTCCGGCCTCTCGCGCGTTACGTGCGCTGAGACACCGCTAAATCCCAGAGGGGGAGAGCGAAAAATGGCAACGGACTACGACACCCCACGCAAGACCGACGACGACGTCGACAACGACAGCATTGAAGAGCTGAAGGCCCGGCGCAACGAGAAGTCGTCCTCGAGCGTCGACGTCGACGACTTCGACGCGGCGGAGGGCATGGAGCTCCCCGGCGCGGACCTCTCCAACGAGGAACTGGCCGTCCGTGTTCTGCCCAAGCAGGCCGATGAGTTCACCTGCATGAGCTGCTTCCTGGTGCACCACCGCAGCCAGCTGGCACGAGAGAAGAACGGCCAGCCGATCTGCCGCGACTGCGACTGAGAGGCGTCGGCCGTGACCGGCTCGACACCGTTCCGGAAGCGACGCTTCCGGAAAGCTGGTGATCCGGCGGAGACGCAGGCGGGATCCACGGGCCCGGAAACGGGCCCAGGAGCCCCCGGCGCATCCGACGTGACCTCCGGCACCGCTGCGGCGGTGCCGTCGGCCACAGAGTCCGACGAGGCGGCCCGGCGCAGGTCCGGGGCTCGTCGGCTGCAAGCGGTCAAGAGTGGTGTGCGCAAGGGCGGCGAACATGCCAGGGCCGCCGTCCTGCACATTGCGGACCGCATCATCGAGAACGCACCGCGCGTTCCGGTTCGGGACCTCGCGACCCTGCGCGCGCAGTTCCCGGGCCTCGGTCCCGATCAGCTTGCCGACAAGCTGATCGCGGGCGCCTCGTACGGCACCTCCACCGTGGGTGCGGGCATCGGAGCCGCGGCCATGCTGCCGGTGCCGCCCGCGATGCCGGCCGAGCTGGCCGCCGAGGTCACCGGAGTCGCGATGATCGAGCTGAAGCTCATCGCGGAGCTCCACGAGGTGTACGGCCTGCGGGCCCCCGGGAACCTCAAGGAACGCAGCCTCGCCTACCTGACGTCGTGGACGGAGGAACGCGGGGTGGACCTGACGAAGCCGACGACGCTGAACATCGCGCTCGGCGGTCAGATGAAGCGCGAACTGCGCCAACAGATCCTGAAGCGGACATTCCGCAACCTGCCGAACCTGATGCCGTTCATGGTGGGCGCCGCCGTCGGCGCGGTCATGAACCGCCGGGACACCCGCAAACTCGCCGAGAAGGTCCGTACCGACCTGCGGAGCCGGGCGGTGGCGTGGGACGCGCTGCCGCAGCTCCCGCCCCTTGAGCAGCCCTCCGAGCCCCTTCCCGAGGCCCTTCCCGAGGGCACCAGGGCCGCCCTTGAAGGGCCTGCCGGCGACCCGCCCCCGATCTGACCCGCGGCCCGGCGCCGAATCCGGCGCCCGGCCCCGGCCCGATCAGCCCTCGGACGACCCCGATCAGCCCTTGGCCGACCGGATCGCCGACGCCAGGGCCTGCGGCTCGCGGGTGGAGACGTACGCGTACGGCGTCGGGTCCTCGGGGTCGGTGATCGGGATGCGCACCGCCGTCGGGACGTAGCTGCGCAGCAGCATGAACGCACGGGTGTCCGCCTTGTACGTGCGCCAGGCGCGCGCCTCCTCCGCGTCCAGCACCTCGGGCTCCCCCAGGGCCGCCACCGGGATCCGCGCCTCACCGGCCGCCAGCGCACCGTTCACCACGCGCACGCGCGCGGAGCCGTACGAACTCACCAGCATCCCCGCGAGCGCGGTGCCCCCGACCAGTCCGGCCAGCAGCGGCAGCGTGCCCAGCGGCAGCAGCATCAACGCGCACGCGAGACCGATGAGTACGGCGATGGCCCACCACGAGCCGGGGGCGGTCAGACGTTCGTCGTGGTGCGCGGGGGAGAGCTGCATGGCACCAAGCCTGCCACGAGGCGACCCACGGGTAGCGGCGCGGGTAAGGTCTGCGGCTGTGAGTGGACGAAACACAGCGTTGACGCCCCCGGCCGATGCCGCCGCGCCGGTCCGGCACCCCGATGCCCCGGCACCCGGCGAGCTGCTCGGCGCGCACTACGAGCACTGCTTCGGCTGTGGCGGGGGCCAGCCGCACGGACTCCACCTGGAGGCCCGTGCCGGTGAGGGCGTGCGCGTCACCGCCGAGTTCACCGTCAAGCCCGCCCATCAGGGCGCACCCGGCCTCGCCCACGGCGGCGTGCTGGCCACCGCGCTCGACGAGACGCTGGGCTCCCTGAACTGGCTGCTGCGCGTCATCGCGGTGACGGGACGGCTCGAGACGGACTTCGTACGGCCGGTGCCCGTCGACACCGTGCTGTACCTGGAGGCCGAGGTGACCGCCGTCGCCGGGCGCAAGATCTACTCCACCGCGGTCGGCCGGATAGGCGGGCCCGAGGGCCCGGTCGCCGTGCGCGCAGAAGCGCTCTTCATCGAGGTGAAGGTCGACCACTTCATCGACAACGGTCGGCCCGAGGAGATCCGGGCGGCGATGTCCGACCCGGACCAGGTCAGGCGCGCACGCGCCTTCGAGGTGAACCCCTGATGTCTGACAACAACCACGCGCCCGTCGACGTGCTGATCCGCCGCGTCGACCCCGAGGTGCCCCTCCCCGCGTACGGCCACCCCGGCGACGCCGGCTGCGACCTGGTGACCACCGAGGCGGCCGTGCTGGAGCCCGGCGAGCGCACCGTACTGCCCACCGGCGTGTCCATCGCCCTGCCCGACGGGTACGCGGCCTTCGTGCACCCGCGCTCGGGCCTGGCCGCACGCTGCGGGCTCGCGCTCGTGAATGCCCCGGGGACGGTGGATGCCGGGTACCGTGGGGAGATCAAGGTGATCGTGGTCAATCTCGACCCGCGCGAGAGCGTCCGGTTCGAGCGCTTCGACCGCATTGCCCAGCTGGTTGTCCAGAGGGTCGAGAAGGTGCGCTTCCACGAGGTGGCGGAACTTCCCGGCTCGGCCCGGGCCGAGGGGGGTTTCGGCTCCACCGGCGGTCATGCGGCCGTGGCCGGATCCGGCGCTGGTCAGCAGGGTGGGAATGGCTACGCTTCGGTCGTATCCGACCGGGAAGGACAGTGACGTGTTCGGACGTCGCAAGAAGAACGACTCCGCCAAGGACGGCGGCGCGGCCGAGCAGGTCGTGGACGGCGTGGCTGCCGATGAACAGGACGGCGGCGAGGAGCAGGACTCCGCGCCCCGCAGGGTGAATCTGCCGCCCGCCCCGCGGCCCGACGGCCCCTGGGACGTCTCCGAGGTGCCGGGTGCGCCGGAGGAGGGTCGCGTCGACCTGGGCGGCATTCTCGTACCGGGCGTCGAGGGCATGGAGCTGCGCGTCGAGGTCGCCGGTGACGCGATCGTCGCCGCGACGGTGGTCCTCGGCGACAGCGCCGTACAGCTGCAGGCCTTCGCGGCGCCCAAGAAGGAAGGCATCTGGGGCGAGGTCCGCGACGAGATCGCCACGGGCATCACCCAGCAGGGCGGCATCATCGACGAGGTCGAGGGTCCGCTGGGCTGGGAGCTGCGCGCCCAGGTGCCCGTACCCATGCCCGACGGCCAGACCGGCGCCCAGCTGGTCCGCTTCGTCGGCGTCGACGGCCCGCGCTGGTTCCTGCGGGGCGTCATCTCCGGCCAGGGCGCGGTGCGCCCCGAGTCGGCGGGCGTGCTCGAGCAGATCTTCCGGGAGACCGTCATCGTGCGCGGCGACGGCCCGATGGCTCCGCGCGACCCGATCGTGCTGAAGCTGCCGAACGACGCCCAGATGGTGCCGGACGGCGTGCAGACCGAGGACCAGGAGGGCTCCCGCTTCTCCGGTGGCATGGGCCAGCTGGAGCAGGGTCCGACGATCACCGAGGTCCGCTGACCCGGCGGATCCCCGGCTGATTTCCGCCGACGCCTGCTCGGCGACTGTTTCCGGCCGCGGGCCGTACTCCTTCAGGGGGTACGGCCCGCTGTCGTACCCGCGGGGTGTCAGGGATCCGTCAGGGATGGGCGGACAGCCGGGAAAAGTGCGTGATCGGCGGAAACGTCCCCGAGAATGGGCGCATGGGACGCGGCAAGCTACGGATCTACCTCGGCGCGGCACCCGGTGTGGGCAAGACGTACGCGATGCTCTCCGAGGGCCACCGCCGGGTGGAGCGGGGCGGCGACTGCGTCGTCGGCTTCGTCGAGCACCACGGGCGGCCGCGCACCGAGGTGATGCTGCACGGGCTCGAACAGGTGCCGCGGGGGGAGCTCGCGTACCGGGGCGCCGCCTTCACCGAGATGGACGTGGACGCCGTACTGGCGCGCCGGCCCGCGATCGCACTCGTGGACGAGCTCGCGCACACCAACGTGCCCGGCTCGCGCAACGCCAAGCGCTGGCAGGACGTCGAGGAGCTGCTGCAGGCGGGCATCGACGTCGTGTCCACGGTCAACATCCAGCACCTGGAGTCGCTCGGCGACGTGGTGGAGTCCATCACCGGCGTGCGGCAGCGCGAGACCGTGCCGGACGAGGTGGTGCGGCGGGCCGACCAGATCGAGCTCGTCGACATGTCCCCACAGGCGTTGCGCCGGCGGATGGCGCACGGGAACGTCTACCAGTCCGACAAGGTCGACGCGGCCCTGTCGAACTACTTCCGGCCCGGCAACCTCACCGCCCTGCGCGAGTTGGCGCTGCTGTGGGTGGCCGACCGTGCCGACGAGTACCTCCAGCAGTACCGGGGCGAGCACGGCATCCGCTCCACCTGGCAGGCCCGCGAGCGGATCGTCGTCGGGCTCACGGGCGGGCCCGAGGGCCGTACGCTCATCCGCCGCGCCTCCCGGATGGCCGCCAAGGGCTCCGGCAGCGAGATCCTGGCCGTCTACATCGCCCGCAGCGACGGGCTGACCGCGGCCTCGCCGAAGGAGCTCGCGGTCCAGCGGACGCTGGTCGAGGATCTTGGCGGAACGTTTCACCATGTCATCGGCGACGACATCCCCGACGCCCTGCTCGAATTCGCCCGCGGGGTCAACGCCACCCAGATCGTGCTCGGCTCCAGCCGCCGCAAGGCCTGGCAGTACGTCTTCGGCCCCGGCGTCGGGGCCACCGTGGCCCGCGACTCGGGGCCCGACCTCGACGTGCACATCGTCACGCACGAGGAGGTCGCCCGGGGCCGCGGCCTGCCCGTGGCCCGCTCGGCGGCCCGGCTCGGACGGACCCGGATCATCGCCGGCTGGGTCGTCGGGACGGTGCTCCCCGTCCTGCTGGCCGTGCTGCTCACGCACGTGAACGCCGACCCGGGCCTGGCCAACGAGATGCTGCTGTTCCTCTCGCTGACCGTGGCCGCCGCGCTGCTGGGCGGGCTCTGGCCGGCGCTGGCCTCGGCCGCCTTCGGCTCTCTGCTGCTGAACTACTTCTTCGCCCCGCCCGTGCACCGGTTCACCGTCTCCGACCCGAAGAACATCGTGGCCATCGCCGTCTTCTTCGGGGTGGCCGTCTCCGTGGCCTCGGTGGTGGACCTGGCCGCCCGGCGCACCCACCAGGCCGCCCGGCTGCGCGCCGAGTCCGAGATCCTCTCCTTCCTGGCCGGCAGCGTCCTGCGCGGCGAGACCACGCTGGACGCGCTGCTGGAGCGGGTGCGCGAGACCTTCGCCATGGAGTCCGTGGCCCTGCTGGAGCGCGCGAGCGACGTCGAGCCCTGGCAGCCGGCCGGCAGCGTCGGCCCGAGCCCGGTCGGCCGCCCCGAGGACGCCGATGTGGACATGCCCATCGGGGACCACATGGCCTTGGCCCTGACCGGCCGGGTGCTGCCCGCCGAGGACCGCCGCGTGCTCGGCGCCTTCGCCGCCCAGGCCGCCGTGGTCCTCGACCGGCAGCGGCTGGTCGGGGAGGCCGAGGAGGCCCGCCGGCTGGCGGAGGGCAACCGGATCCGGACCGCGCTGCTGGCCGCCGTCAGCCATGACCTCCGTACGCCGCTGGCCTCCATCAAGGCCTCCGTGTCGTCCTTGCGCTCCGACGACGTGGACTGGTCCGAGGAAGACCGGGCCGAACTCCTCGAGGGCATCGAGGACGGCGCCGACCGGCTCGACCACCTGGTGGGCAACCTGCTCGACATGTCCCGGCTCCAGACCGGCACCGTGACCCCGCTGATCCGGGAGATCGACCTCGACGAGGTGGTCCCGATGGCGCTGGGCGGCGTACCGGAGGACAGCGTGGCGCTGGACGTCCCGGAGACGCTGCCGATGGTGGCGGTCGACCCGGGGCTGCTGGAGCGGACCGTCGCCAACGTGGTGGAGAACGCCGTCAAGTACAGCCCGGCGGGGGAGCCGGTGGTGGTCGCGGCCAGCTTCCTCGGCGACCGGGTCGAGGTACGCGTCGTGGACCGCGGACCCGGGGTGCCCGACGAGGCCAAGGACCGGATCTTCGCCCCCTTCCAGCGGCACGGGGACGCCCCGCGCGGTGCCGGGGTGGGCCTCGGGCTCGCGGTGGCCCGGGGCTTCGCCGAGGCCATGGACGGCACCCTGGCGGCCGAGGACACCCCGGGCGGCGGCCTCACGATGGTGCTGACGCTGCGGGCCGCGACGCGCGACAGTGGACCGGCACACGCCACGGCGGACGACGGAGCGCGCGCCACCGCCCCGGAGACGGCCGGCGACACCCCGGACACCCCGGGCGCATTCGACCTCGTGGACCTCGACCCGATACGACAGAAAGCAGGACCCCAATGACCCGGGTGCTCGTGGTGGACGACGAGCCGCAGATCGTCCGAGCCCTCGTGATCAATCTGAAGGCACGCAAGTACGAGGTCGACGCCGCAGCGGACGGGGCCGGCGCCCTGGAGCTCGCGGCCGCCCGCCACCCCGACGTGGTCGTCCTCGACCTGGGCCTGCCCGACATGGACGGCGTCGAGGTGATCAAGGGCCTGCGCGGCTGGACCCGGGTGCCGATCCTGGTCCTCTCGGCCCGGCACAGCTCCGACGAGAAGGTCGAGGCCCTGGACGCGGGCGCGGACGACTACGTCACCAAGCCCTTCGGCATGGACGAGCTGCTGGCGCGGCTGCGCGCCGCCGTCCGCCGGGCCGAGCCGTCCCCGGGCGCCGGCGGGGACGAGGTGATCGTGGAGACCGACGGCTTCACGGTGGACCTGGCCGCGAAGAAGGCCGTGCGCGAAGGGCGCGACGTACGGCTCACGCCCACCGAATGGCACCTGCTCGAGGTGCTGGTCCGCAACGGCGGCAAGCTGGTCAGCCAGAAACAGCTGCTGCAGGAGGTCTGGGGGCCCTCGTACGGCACGGAGACCAACTACCTCCGGGTCTACATGGCGCAGTTGCGCCGCAAACTGGAGGCGGACCCCTCGCACCCGCGGCACTTCATCACGGAGCCGGGCATGGGATACCGCTTCGAGAGGTAGCGGGGGCGCCGGTACGCTTCCTGTATGAGTGCTGAACCGCGTCCCGAGAAGTCCGCCAAGCCGGTCAGGCCGGCGGGCCGGTTCCGGCGGATGATAGAGCGGCTGTCCACCTCGCAGGAGGAGCTGCATTCGGCGGAACTGCAGGAGGACGCAGAAGCCGCGGGGTGCACGCGGATCTGCGACTGCCACGACCGCCAGATAGTCAAGGTGACGGGAACCCTGCGTACCGTCACCCTTCGGCCGCGCGCGGGGGTGCCCGCCCTGGAGGCGGAGCTCTTCGACGGCTCGGCCGGGCTGGACGTGGTCTGGCTCGGGCGTCGCTCGATCGTGGGAATCGAGCCCGGCCGGCGCATGATCGCCTCCGGGCGGATCTCGATGAGCCACGGCCGCCGGGTCCTCTTCAACCCGAAGTACGAACTCCGACCGCTCGGACAGGAGCACTGACCGGTGACGTCATTCGACAAACCGACCACCCCGGACCCTGTGGGTGGGCCCTCCCCGGATCCGGCCTCCGACCAGAAGGCCGTGACCCAGGCGGCGCTCTTCGACGCCTTCGGCGGCGTCCGGGGCACCGTGGAGACGATGCTCCCCGGGCTGCTCTTCGTGATGATCTACACGGTCAACAAGGACGTGAAGATGTCCGCGATCGCGGCGGGCGCGGTCGCGGTCCTGCTCGTGATCGTGCGGCTGCTGCGCAAGGACACCGTGAAGCACGCCTTCAGCGGCGTCTTCGGCGTGGGGGTCGGCGTGGCCTTCGCCCTGTTCACGGGTACCGCCAAGGGCTTCTACCTGCCCGGCATGATCTACGGCGCCGGGCTGGGCGTGGCCTTCACGCTGTCCGCGCTCGTCGGGTTCCCGCTGCTGGGCGTGATCCTGGGCCCGGTGTTCAAGGAGAACCTGTCCTGGCGCACCCGCAACCCCGGGCGCAAGAAGGCGTACACGAAGGCCAGCCTGGCCTGGGGCGTCATCTTCCTCGCCAAGTACGCGATCCTCTTCCCGCTGTACTGGTGGGGGGACGCGACGCAGCTGGGCTGGGTGCTCATCGCGCTGAAGCTGCCCCCCATGGTGCTCGCGGTGTACTTCACGTGGGTGTTCCTGGCGAAGGCGCCGCCGCCGATCGACGTGATCGCGGAGTGGGAGGCCAAGGACGCGGCCGCCGAGGCCGCCAAGGCCGCTGCCGCCCGGGAACACGGGGCCTGACCGCGCCCCGTCCGCTACCGGATTCCTCCCGGCCGTGACGCGAAAGGGGCGGGGCGACCACCCGACGGGCGTGTCCCCACCCTCCCTCCCCCATCTCGAGGGGGCCCCTCCGCAAGGGGGGGGCGGTCCGTCCTCCTTTTTCCGCGAGCCGCGGGGCCTTTGGTTCC
>NZ_JBVIGX010000006.1:0-110421 GCF_055570595.1 Streptomyces sp. NPDC031132 | reverse complement strand
ACCCATCCCGACTCCTCGCACGGAAACCACACCTCCCTCATCCCCCCCCCCCCCCCCCCCCCTCCCCCCCCCTCCCCAACGCGCCGCCCCCCCCCCCCCCCCCCCCCCCCCCCCCCCGCCCCTTCGTCGTGTCGCGGTGTCGCGGTGTCGCGGTGTCGCGCGTCGTCAGTGACGGGCCTGGAGGAGGTCCTCCAGCTGTTCCTCGCGGGCCTGGGCGGCCACGAAGAGCAGTTCGTCGCCCGGCTCGAGGGTCTCCTCCGCGTGCGGGGTCAGGACCCGGTTGCCGCGGATGATCGTGACCAGCGAGGTGTCCTCGGGCCAGGTGATCTCGCTGATCTGGGTCCCGGCGACCGAGGAGTCGGCGGGCAGGGTCAGCTCGACGAGGTTGGCGTCGCCGTGACTGAAGCGGAGCAGCCGCACCAGGTCGCCGACGCTGACGGCCTCTTCGACCAGGGCCGACATCAGACGCGGCGTGGAGACCGCGACGTCGACGCCCCAGGACTCGTTGAAGAGCCACTCGTTCTTCGGGTTGTTCACGCGCGCCACGACCCGGGGGACCCCGTACTCGGTCTTGGCCAGGAGCGAGACGACCAGGTTGACCTTGTCGTCGCCCGTGGCGGCGATGACGACGTTGCAGCGCTGCAGCGCGGCCTCGTCGAGCGAGGTGATCTCACAGGCGTCGGCCAGCAGCCATTCGGCCTGCGGCACCCGCTCCACGGAGATGGCGGTCGGCGCCTTGTCGACGAGCAGCACCTCGTGCCCGTTCTCCAGCAGCTCGCCCGCGATGGAACGGCCCACCGCGCCGGCTCCGGCGATCGCGACCCTCATGCGTGTGCCTCCTCGGGGCCTTCGGCGAAGGCCGCCTCGACCTTGTCGATCTCGTCCGTACGCATCATGACGTGGACGAGGTCGCCCTCCTGCAGCACCGTCTGGGACGTCGGCAGCATGGCCTCGCCCAGCCGGGTGAGGAAGGCCACGCGGACGCCGGTCTCGTCCTGCAGCTTGCTGACCTTGTGCCCGATCCAGGCGGCGGAGGTGTGCACCTCGGCGAGCTGGACCCCGCCGCTCGGGTCGCGCCACAGCGGCTCGGCCCCGGACGGCAGCAGCCGGCGCAGCATCTGGTCGGCGGTCCACCGCACGGTGGCCACGGTCGGGATGCCCAGGCGCTGGTAGACCTCGGCGCGCTTCGGGTCGTAGATGCGGGCGGCGACGTTCTCGACACCGAACATCTCGCGCGCCACGCGGGCGGCGATGATGTTGGAATTGTCACCACTGCTGACGGCTGCGAAAGCGCCCGCTTCCTCGATCCCGGCCTCGCGGAGCGTGTCCTGGTCGAAGCCGACACCGGTGACGCGGCGGCCGCCGAATCCGGCTCCCAGCCGGCGGAATGCGGTGGGGTCCTGGTCGATGACCGCGACCGTATGCCCCTGCTGTTCCAGGGTCTGCGCGAGCGCGGAGCCCACCCTTCCGCAGCCCATAATGACGATGTGCACGGCCGTCCTTCCGGCTGTCAGCGCTCGCTGGTTCCCAGCCTCATTGCATGCTCTGGCTTAACAGGGTCTCAGACCATGGCCCAAGCTACACACGGGCGGTCCCGGTTGTGACCTTTGCGGTGCAGACGGCGACTCGTTGCCCCGGAATACCGGCGGGGGGTTCGTCAGCCGGATTTCGAACGCATACGATCCTCTGCGTGTCCAAACTGACCGACGTGCCCAAACGGATCCTGATCGGCCGGGCGCTACGCAGCGACCGCCTCGGGGAAACGCTCCTCCCCAAGCGGATCGCCCTCCCTGTCTTCGCTTCCGACCCGCTCTCCTCGGTGGCATATGCCCCCGGCGAGGTCCTGCTGGTCCTGTCGATCGCGGGTGTGTCGGCGTACCACTTCAGCCCCTGGATCGCCCTCGCGGTCGTCGTGCTGATGTTCACCGTGGTCGCCTCGTACCGCCAGAACGTCCACGCGTACCCGAGCGGCGGTGGCGACTACGAAGTCGCCAACACCAACCTCGGGCCCAAGGCCGGACTCACCGTCGCGAGCGCCCTGCTCGTCGACTACGTCCTGACCGTCGCCGTGTCGATCTCCTCCGGAGTCGAGAACCTCGGCTCCGCCGTCGATTTCGTCATCGAGCACAAGGTGCTCTCCGCGGTGATCATGATTCTTCTGCTCACGCTGATGAATCTGCGCGGCGTGAAGGAATCCGGGAAACTCTTCGCGATCCCGACGTACGTATTCGTCGGCGCCGTCTTCGTGATGATCGCCTGGGGCGCCTGGCGCGGCCTCGTCGCCGGCGACACCATGGAGGCCCCGACGGCCCACCTGGAGATCAAGGCCGAACACCAGGGGCTGGCCGGCTTCGCGCTCGTCTTCCTGCTGCTGCGGGCCTTCTCCTCCGGATGTGCCGCCCTGACCGGCGTCGAGGCGATCAGCAACGGCGTCCCCGCCTTCCGCAAGCCCAAGAGCAAGAACGCCGCCTCCACCCTCGCCCTGATGGGCGCCCTGGCGGTCACCATGTTCTGCGGGATCATCGGCCTGGCCATGGCCACCGACGTGAAGATGGCCGAGTCGCCCGCCACCAACCTGCTGGACAACGGCGTCCCCGTCGGCCCCGACTTCGTCCAGCACCCGGTGATCTCCCAGGTGGCCGAGGCCGTCTTCGGCAACGGCAGCTTCCTGTTCATCGTGCTGGCGACCGCCACCGCGCTCGTCCTGTTCCTGGCCGCCAACACCGCGTACAACGGCTTCCCGCTGCTCGGCTCGATCCTCGCCCAGGACCGCTACCTGCCGCGCCAGCTGCACACCCGCGGCGACCGGCTCGCGTTCTCCAACGGCATCGTGCTGCTCGCGGGCGCGGCCATCCTGCTCGTGTGGATCTACGACGCCGACTCCACCAAGCTGATCCAGCTCTACATCGTCGGCGTGTTCGTCTCCTTCACGCTGAGCCAGATCGGCATGGTCCGGCACTGGAACCGCCACCTGCGCACCGAGAAGGACCAGGCGGCGCGGCGCCGGATGCACCGCTCCCGGGCGATCAACACCTTCGGCGCGATGTTCACCGGGCTGGTCCTGGTCGTCGTCCTGGCCACCAAGTTCACGCACGGCGCCTGGGTCGCCCTGCTGGGCATGGTGATCTTCTACGGCACGATGACCGCGATCCGGAAGCACTACGACCGGGTCTCCGCCGAGATCGCCGCCGCCGAGGGCCCCAGCGACGACAGCGTGCGGCCCTCCCGGGTCCACTCGATCGTCCTGGTCTCCAAGGTGCACAAGCCCACGCTGCGCGCCCTGGCCTTCGCCAAGCTGACCCGCTCGGACACCCTGGAGGCGCTCAGCATCAGCGTCGACGCGGCCGAGACCAAGGCGCTGAGGGACGAGTGGGAGCGGCGCGGCATCAACGTACCGCTCAAGATCCTCGACTCCCCGTACCGCGAGATCACCCGCCCGGTGATCGAGTACGTGAAGGGCCTGCGCAGCGAGAACCCGCGCGACGCCGTCAGCGTGTACATCCCTGAGTACGTCGTCGGCCGCTGGTACGAACACCTGCTGCACAACCAGAGCGCACTGCGGCTCAAGGGCCGCCTGCTGTTCACCCCCGGCGTGATGGTCACCTCGGTGCCGTACCAGCTGGAGTCCTCGGAGCTCGCGAAGAAGCGGGCGAAGAAGCGGCAGGACTGGAACGCCCCGGGCGCGGTGCGCCGCGGACCGGTGGACACCCCGCGCCCGAAGGACCGTGCGGGGAAGTAGCGATCAGGGTGTCAAACGGCCGGACGAGATCCACGTAAACTGGTGGGTCGGTCGTCCGGCCGTTCCCATTTATGTTTTGGAGTCTCCCCACCATGACCGAGCAGAACGAGAAGCAGTCCTTGGTCGGTGAGGAGTACGAGGTCGAGGTCGGCCCCGTCGCGCACGGCGGCATCTGCGTCGCCCGGACCTCCGACGGACGGGTCCTGTTCGTCCGGCACACCCTGCCGGGCGAGAAGGTCGTCGCTCGCGTGACGGAGGGCGAGTCGGACTCCCGCTTCCTGCGCGCCGACGCGATCACCGTCCTCGAGGCCTCCAAGGACCGCGTCGAGGCCCCGTGCCCGTACGCCGGCCCCGGCAAGTGCGGCGGCTGCGACTGGCAGCACGCCAAGCCGGGCGCCCAGCGCCGGCTCAAGGGCGAGGTCGTCGCCGAGCAGCTGCTGCGGCTCGCCGGGCTCACCCCGGAGGAGGCCGGCTGGGACGGCACGGTCATGCCGGCCGAGGGCGACAAGCTCCCGGCGGGCCAGGTCCCGCAGTGGCGCACCCGCGTGCAGTTCGCCATCGACGAGGACGGCAACGCGGGTCTGCGCAAGCACCGCTCGCACGACATCGAGCTGATCGACCACTGCATGATCGCGGCGCCGGGCGTCAGCGAGCTGGGCATCGAGAAGCAGGACTGGCCCCAGATGGCCACGGTCGAGGCGATCGCCGCGACCGGCTCCCAGGACCGCCAGGTCGTCCTGACGCCGCGCCCCGGCGGCCGCCTCCCGCTGGTCGAGCTGGACAAGCCGGTCTCGGTCCTCCGGGTCGAGGAGAAGGACGGCGGGGTCCACCGGGTCCACGGCCGCCCCTTCGTCCGCGAGCGCGCGGACGGCCGTACGTACCGCGTCGGCATGGGCGGCTTCTGGCAGGTCCACCCGCAGGCCGCGGACACCCTGATCAAGGCCGTCATGCAGGGCCTGATGCCGCGCAAGGGCGAGATGGCCCTCGACCTCTACTGCGGCGTCGGCATCTTCGCGGGCGCCCTCGCCGAACGCCTGGGCGAGACGGGCGCGGTACTCGGCATCGAGTCCACGAAGCGCGCGGTCGAGGACGCCCGGCACAACCTGGCGGACTTCCCCCGGGTCCGCATCGAGCAGGGCAAGGTCGAGTCGGTCCTCCCGAAGACCGGCATCACGGAGTGCGACCTGGTCGTCCTGGACCCGCCCCGCGCGGGCGCGGGCAAGCAGACGGTCCGCCACATCGCCGGCCTCTCGGCCCGCCGCATCGCGTACGTGGCCTGCGACCCGGCGGCCCTGGCCCGCGACCTGGCCTACTTCCGCGAGGCGGGCTACAAGCCCCGCACCCTCCGAGTCTTCGACCTCTTCCCGATGACGCACCACATGGAGTGCGTGGCAATCCTGGAGCCGATCCGCGAGGACGCCTGACCTGCGGTTTTGTGGCGGTCGCCCTCCGCTTCACCTGTTTCCGCCCGTCCAACAGGTGAAGCGCCAGGCCGTTTGGCTATACGCGCCTGACCTGCGGATTCGTTGGGGGCTGACGACGGCGGCGCAAGCTGTGGCTGCACGCTCCCCAGGTTCTTGACGCTCGTGTGACGCTCGTTCTGAAAGCCCATCACATTGGGTGGGGTTCGACCTCGCCGTGTGGCCCGGCTGGTATGGGCCAGCGGTTGCCGGGTGTCAGGAGACGATCAGTCGGATCGGCCTCATTGCGGTCGACGTGATGGTCGGCCCAGTTGTCATCAGTGCGGATCGCGAGGCGCTATGCGCCAATGGCGAAACGCTCGGGCGACGTGACCTCTTCCCGGACAGGTGCAGTGCGTGACATCTTCATCGGGCTGCCGTGTTCCTGTGCCTGGTGGCTGAGGGCGAGCACCCCTCCGGGCGCGATGTATTGGTCGGCCCTGAGTGAAACGTGCGCTTCTCGAATGACGTTCGAAGGGAGCCGTGTTCCAACCCCACCCCTTGTTCAAGGCCAGGTACCTGCCAGGGTGAATGAAACGGTGTCCGAGGTGCTCAGTAGGGGACGCCCGCACTGATGCACGCATGGCGCGACGTGTAGGGGATCGGGTCAGCACCACCTTCCGGAATGCCCGTCACCTCAACGGTCACGCCTCGAGCCAGCAGGGCCTTTACGGTCTGGACTGCCGTGATCTGGGAGAAGCCGAAGAGTGACTCCGGGGTCAGGCTCTCGCGGTTCTTGAGCTGGATGGCGAGAACGATGCGCGAGGGCGTGAAGTCCTTTGGAAGCACGTACTGGCCCTTGCTGAGGCGGGCGACCTTCGCAGTGAAATCCGAACGGGCTCGGGCGGACTCCTGGAGCAGTTCCACCGCCACCCTGGCCTGCTGGAACAGGTGGCTCAGCGGCCCTGAAGCGCCCGCGCGCTTGACAAGGACCAGGGTGCCGTCCGGCGTGAGGAGGTCGCAGATCTCGACCTGGTCCTTCCTTCGGAGAGGATTGGTGATGTTCTTGGTGTCGAGGCAGAGCCAACCCGGCCGTTCGTCGGCCACCCTGTTGTTGTACGCGTTCTCGTGTTCACCATCGTTCCAGGTGGGCAGCGTGATCGAGGGCGAACGGCACAGCATGGCGGTGACCGCAGCCCGGCACTCCTCCACGTAGGTCGCCCCCACCTCGTACCACTCGCCATCCAGCAGGAAGAACCGAAGGGGACCCAGGGAGACCTCAGCCTCCAACCATGACAGCGCGTCGGTGACGGCGAGCATGTCGCGGGTGTTCCCCCGGCGGTCCCGCGCCAGCGTGACCGTCCCCTCCCGCAGTACTGCGAGGCGCCGACCGGACGGTGCCAGTCGGGCCCGTTCGAGGACGTAGCTGAGGTCGAAGCTGTCGGAGCGTTTGGCCTCCGTGCTGTTGATCCGTGTGAGGTACGCCGTGGCCTCCGTGTACGCCTCGTGGCGGTCGAAGGGAACGGAGACGGCGATCCGTTCGCCGCCGGGCAGGCCGAGACGGTCATCCAGAGTCCGTTCGAGCGCTTCGAGGGTGGAAGGGTCGCCGACCGGCGCGATGCGGTCGACGAACTCCAGCTCCGGATGGGGGACGTCCTCGTGGCAGATGGCGGTGATGGTGCGCAGGTCGGAGAGCAGCTCGCCGGCCTCGATCCCCAGGGCGATCTTCAATCCGCAGCCGCCCTGGGCGCTGACGGCCTTCCCCCGCGCATAGCGCGAGCGGGTGAGCGGCAGGCCGTCGAGGTAGCCACCCAGGCTCCGCACGATGCGCGAGTGGTCGCGGATGCCGAGCAGGGGCACTGGTGCACCACCGGGGACCAGAGAGATGTCCGTACGTGCATGCCCGAGTGATTTCGAGACTACGCCTCGGATCATGGCCGGATCCATCTGCCGGATGACGAAGGAGAGACCGAAACGCTTGTCCTTGAGGTGGTCGGGAATCAGTCGGTACCCCTGGTCGCAGCCGATGCCGTACACCGTGCCGTCGACGGCGAGGAGCAGGACGGCCGCGGTTCGGCGGACATTCTCGGTAACTGTGATGCCGGTGGTGCGCGCCATGGGCGCGCACCATGCAGCTTCGTCGATCTCCATTCCGCAGGTGATGTACACAGCGGGGACGCCGATCAGGTCGGGGAAGTGGACGTCCGCTCCGCGCTCGTCCAGCGTCGCCGCATCGAAGACGTCGAACATGGCTTCTGGTGTGGGAGCGACGGAACTCAACCGGTAGATGGTGCGCACTTCGGTGTTCGTGGTCATCGCGGGCCTCCGGGGAACAGGGGCGAGGAGCGCATGCGGACACGCCCTCGCGGCGCGTCCCTGTGGGACACGCTGTACACGAGTGAGGTTGGCATATGTCTGTGTACAACGTCAACTGACTGCACTCTGGAGCACCTTCTCCTGCCCGTGTACGCTGGGGCCATGACGGAGAAAGCCGCTGCATCAGTCGGCGCCTTGGTTACCGGAGCTGAGATCGCTCGCCTCGCCGGTGTCACCCGGGCGGCTGTCTCCAACTGGCGTCGGCGCCACGACGACTTCCCCTTGCCGGCGGCAGGGGCGGCGAACAGCCCGCTCTTCGCACTGGTCGAGGTCCAGGCCTGGCTCGACAAGCAACGCAAGGGACAAGAGCTCTCGCCCGAGGTCGAGTTGTGGCAAGCCCTTCGGGCGCTTTGTGGAGAGCAGATGGTCGCGGGACTGGCGGAAGTGGCTGCGACCCTCGCCGGGGCGCCCTCGCCCGGCCTGCCGGACGAGTTGGTGGCACGTGTGCGTCGACTCGCCCAGAGCGAAGCGCCTGTCAATCTTGTGAACGGCCTGACCGAGCGGTTCATGGACTCGGCGCGGCGGGCAGGATCGGATCAGGTGACCCCCGAACGCATCGTGCGTGCCGTACGCCATTTCGCCCCCGATCTTCCCCGGGGTGCCACCATCTTCGACCCCGCGTGTGGGATCGGAGTCCTGCTCCTGGCCGTAGGCGCGGGAGCGGACACGCGCTGCTGTGGTCAGGAGTCGGACGCGGACAGCGCTCGTTTCGCGCAGCTCCGCGCCGATCTCCTACGACGTACACCCGTCACCGTCGCGGCCGGGGATTCCCTGCGTGCGGACGCCTGGCCGGATCTGAGGGCCGATCTCGTGGTCTGCGATCCGCCGGTCGGTATCACCGAGTGGGGGCGGGAGGAGTTGCTGCTTGACTCCCGCTGGGAGCTGGGCACGCCTTCCAAGGCCGAAAGTGAGCTCGCCTGGCTGCAGCATGCTTACGCGCACACCGGGCCGGGCGGCCACGTTCTCATGGTCATGCCTGCCTCAGTCGCCTATCGCAAGGCAGGGCGCCGGATCCGCTCGGAGCTGGTGCGCCGCGGCATCCTGAGACAAGTGGTGGCCCTCCCGCCGGGCGTGGCCACCTCACACTCCCTGCCTGTGCACGTTTGGTGTCTCCAGCGCCCGGAGGGTTCCGGAACCGCCGACACGAATCACACGGTGCACATGGTCGATCTGACCGGCAACAGCCCTGACGGCAGCTTGGATCCCCGCCCCGATCAGATCGCCGACGTGCCGTTGATCGAACTCCTCGACGACACCGTCGATCTCACCCCCGGTGCGCACCTCCGGTCCCGGCACCGTGACTACTGCGCGGAGTACTCCGCCCTCCGTGCGGAAGTAGAGAAGAGAGTCCGCCGCTTGGTCACTCTGCTGCCCGAACTGGCCGAGGGCGGTGGACCGGGCTCGCTTGACGGCGCGACCACCAGCGTCGCGGATCTCGCTCGGGCCGGGCTGGTCAGCTACGAGGACTCGGAGCCGATCTCGGCCAGCGATCAGCTCGACACGGACTACCTGCAGGGATTCTTGCGCAGCTCCGTGAACACGCGTCGGTCCACGAGTACCAGCGGGAGCTACCGTCTTGATTCTCGCGGCGCGCGGATCCCCCGGATGGGCATCGACGAGCAACGTCGCTACGGTTCCGCCTTCCGCGTGCTGTCCGCGTTCGAGCGGGACGTGCACGAGATCGTCGAGTTGAGCGGGCATCTCGCCGATCTCGCGCGGGACGGTCTGGCCACGGGGGGACTGGCGCCCGAGGAGTGAGGTGTGCTGCGGAGGCGCACCCGTACCCGTGGCAGTCGGTGCCGGTCAGGTAGAGCGGGCGGAAGGGGGCAGGAAGGGGCTCGGATCGGAGCTCCAGGTGACGACCAGTGCTTCGCGAGCGCGCGTGCAGGCGACGAAGAGCAGGCAGCGTTCCCGGAGCAGGTCGGCTTCGTGCTGCAGCGCGTCCGATTCCCGAGCCGTGATCTCGCGGGCGAACGGTATGGTGCCGTCACTGACACCGAGGACGGAGACCGCCCGGAACTCGAGCCCCTTCATCGCGTGCATGGTCGTCAGCCGTACGCCCTCGGTTCCAGGCGGTAGCTGCCCCTTGACACGTACGGCCGGGATACCGGCGGACGTCAGCTTCTCCTCGGCGGCGTTCAGCAGGAGGTTGAAGCGTGCACAGACGCCGATCTCGTGCGGCGCGAGCCCTCCGGCCACCCACGACCGCACTTGGTCCACCACGGCCTCGATCTCTTCTGCCTGCGTCGTGTACTCCCGGGACCGAGGCCGTTTCCCGTGCAGTAGCGAACGGTACCCGGACAGCGAGTCCGTTCCTTCGCCCTCCAGTGAGTCGACGGCGATCGAGGCGAGGAGCTCCGCCGACCAGGTGAGGATCTCCTCGGTGGAGCGGTAGTTGACACGTAGCCGGAAGCTGCGACCGGTGGTGGCGATGCCCAGGGTACCGAGAGCCACCCGGGAGTCGTAGATTCGTTGATGCGGGTCACCGGTGACGAACAGGTCATCGGGACCCGCAGGAACGGCGGCGCGCAGCACTCGCCACTGCGCGGGGTGAAGGTCCTGGGCCTCGTCAACCACGACGTGAGCGTATGGCGTCGACCTGGCCCCGAGGAGCTCCGCCGCACGCGCGCAGATCCGCAGGTGTGTGGTCTCGCCCCGGCCGTCGAGGAGCTGTTCAAAGCGCTCTACGCCGCTCCAGACTTGGCGACGGCGAGCGGGTCCGAGGCCGGTGCCGCGGCCGCGGCGGCTCGCGCTGAGGTATGCATCGAGACCACGCAGGTTCTGGCCAAGGACGACGTGGCGGTACTCCTGCGCCAGGAACGGAGCGCTGAACGGCAGGCCGAGCTGCTTGATCGCCTTGCCCCACAGCTGCAGCTGTTCCCGGTCCCCGACCGGCTTGAGCGCGGTTGCCGAAGCCGACCGTACGATTCCGTTCGCGAAGGCGTCGACTGTCGTCACGTCCACCCGCGCGAGTGCCTTCTCGTCCTCGTCGAGGAGCAGACCGAGCATGTCGCGCAGTCCGGAGGCGAGTGCGTTGGTGTAAGTGGTGAGCAGGATGCGGCCGTCCGCGGACCGGCTGAGGAGATGCCGTACCCGATGCAGGGCCGCCACCGTCTTGCCGGTGCCGGGTCCTCCGGTGACCTGGACGGGACCGCCGTACGAAGCGCGGTAGGCGACGCGGCGCTGGGAGGGGTGGAGGAAGACCCGCCAAGCCTCGAACGGCTTTTCCAGGATCTCTTCCAGTTCCTGCGGTCCCGTGATCAGACGGATGCGGGCGGTGGTGTTGGCGATGACCGTCGCCAGGTCCTCGACAGGCTCGGCCGGGGCGTCCGCCGGCCGTCGGACGGCCACGACGTCCCGGTACACCTCCTCGGGGCTGAAGCCTTCGGCGAGGTACTGGAGAACCTCCAGCTGATCCTCCGGCAGGAGCGTGGCGAAGGCGTCGAGCTGCTGCTTGTCCACCAGCGAGCGCGCGGCGCGCAGTACTTGATCGTCGACGCCCAGCTCACGGAGGGTTCCGTCGGACACTTTCGCGAACAGCCGCCGCGGCACCCGGAGCGAGGCCGTCTCGTACAGCGGAGTCAGCTCGTCCAGAGCGACGGCGTTGCGGACCTCCAGCGCCCGTGTCGCGGAGTTCGCGCTGTACAGCCGCTTCGCAGCCCAGGTGTAGGCGTCGTCATGCGCAAGCACATTGACGAGGAGGAACACATTGCTGCCGTCGTCGGGGGCGAGCACGACACCCCGCCAGAAGTCGGTGATGCGGATGGTACGCATCCGGGCGTCGCGCGCCTTCTCGACGGACTCCAGGTGCAACCCCTTGTCCGCATTGAGCTCGGCCGCGCTCAGGGCCTGGAACTTCGCCATGGCCTTGCGCACCCCGGCGCGCACCGGCTTCTCCAAGCTCTCGTAACCGTCCCAGAAGCTCTGGGCGAATGCGAGCCGGGGCATGAGGTCCTCCCGTGTCTGCCTGACGATGGTTCGTGATCAAAGACGTGCCGCGGTCCCGGCGAGCTGCCCGGCGATGCGCTCCAGCTCCGACAGCAGCCCTTCGGTCGGGCACGAGAGGTGGAGGCTGTGCTGGTACAGCCGGATCCCCGCTCCGTGCACCTCGTGGACGCGCAGGGGAACGCCGCCCGCGGCGTACACCAGGTGGGCCTCACCCAGCCCGAGGACAGTGGCGTAGGCGAGCGCCTGGTACAGGTCGTCGTTGAGGTGGCCGTCGGCCTTCACCACCTTGTACTTCGCGTCGACGACGGCGACGGGAGTACGGCCGTCGCCGGTGCGTACGACCAGGTCCGGACGCATGCGGACGCTCTCGGCGGTGTCGAGGTGGTGGGGGTCCTGCAGGCGCGCGGTCAGGCCGTGCTCCCGAAGGGCCTCGCGCAGTCCGACCGTGACGAAGTCCTCGAACAGCCGGTTCATGTCGATCAGGAAGCCGTCCATGGTGAGTGGAGCAGCTCCGGACGGCCGGTGTTCGGGGGACGTGCCGCGCAGGACGGCCTCGGCCAGTCGCAAGGCCGGCTGGTAACGGGAGTTGAGGCGGGTCGCCTGCCATCGGGGCAGTTCCCGGCCCCGCACCAGGGGAAGGGCATCCGCGAGGCGGGCGCGATGGCGGGCCAGTCGGCGTCGGACGGGCCCGCTCACCCCCGGCAGGTGGAGCAGTCGTTCGACGGCGGCGCGCAGGATGCGGTTCTCGGCGGTGTCGGCCGTGTAGTCGTCATGGCTGATCTCGACGGGTGGTGTCCGGCCGAAATGCCGTCGGACCTGATCGGCCTCCCGTATCCGTCCACGGACGAAGAGAGCGGACTCCTCCACCGTCCGGTAACCCTGAAGAACGCCCAAGCGCAGAGCCGCGTCGATCTGCCGTTCCACGGCGTGCGCGAGCGAGGGAACGACGTCGTCGTGCCCTCCGGTGTCGATCGTGCCCTCCCGGCTGTCCCGCCAGGCCCGTGCCGGGTCGATACTGAAGCCGAGCAGGAAGAACAGCCGGCTCACGGACGTCTTGGGCGCGATCCGTATGACAGGACCGCCGGGGATCCGCACCGCGCCGACGCTGCTCCCCGCCCGCAGGAGCCAGTGCCCCTCCCGGCCGGGATCGGGGGTGGCGCTCCGCAGGATGCCCGCCGCGGCGAGGGCCCGTCCTGCGTCGGTGCCGAGGGGGACGGAGACGGCAGGACCGTGCTCGCGCAGTGACACGTCCTCCGAATTCACACGAGCTTCTTCCGCAGGGCTTCGAGGCCGTAGCGGGCGGCGACGTCGAGACCCTCGCCGTAGTGGTGCTCTTCCAGGAGGGGAAGGATCTTCGTGCGCCACGTCCTGTCGAGGCCGCCCTCGCGGTACACGCCCGGCTTCATCAGGTACGACGGGCCGACGGCGAAGTCGGGTTCGTCGATGAGGGCGTTGAGGGCATCGAGGAGCCGGGCGGGTTCCTGGTCCTTCTTCTCGCGCTCCAGCCAGCGTGCGAGAAGACCGGCGGTCGGCTCGGTACGAGGTGACAGCTCCACGAACGCGAACCGGCGGCGCATGGCCGCGTCCACCAGTGCGATGGACCGGTCGGCGGTGTTCATGGTGCCGATCACGAAGAGGTTGGGCGGCAGCCCGAAGTCGTCCCCCGAGTAGGTGAGCCGGACGGACCGCTTGCGGTACTCCAGCAGGAAGTACAGCTCGCCGAAGACCTTGGCCAGGTTGGCGCGGTTCATCTCGTCGATGATCAGGAAATGGGGGACGTGCCGGTTGCCCTCGCGGGAGGCGAGGTCCGCCAGCTCGCGGAGCGGTCCGGCGGTCAGCCGGAAGGCCACCTCCCGGGTCTCGGTGTCCTCCACGGGCCGGAACCCCTCGAAGAAGTCCTCGTAGGCGTAGGACGGGTGGAACTGGACGATCTTGACCTGCTCGGGGCCCCCGCCGAAGTGCTCCGCCAGCTTCATGGCCAGATAGGTCTTGCCGGTGCCCGGCGGGCCGTAGAGCACCAGCTGACGGTCGTCGATGAGGAGCTCGCGCACCTCGTCCAGCCAATCCCGCTCATGGACGAGGAGTTCGGCCAGCAGGTCGTCCGTGACCTCCGGCAGGACCAGTTCCCGCTGGGCCGCGCCCTCGGCGGAAGGCGGCAGGGCGGCGGTACTGCCCTCGTCCGTGCCGACGGACCCGGACAGTGTGTCCAGTGCTTCGAGGGCAACGGTGAGGTCGACGACGTCGTGCTGTGCCGACAGCTTCTGCTGAACCTCCTCGGGGAGCTCCTCGTACGGGTGGCTGCCGGGCAGCCAGGAGACTGTCCGCCGCAGATTCGACAGCCCGCCCGGGGAGGCGGTCTGCACGGCGTGGCCTGTGATCCGGCCGACGTGCAGGCGCCCGTCGCTTATGGTCGTCACCGTGTCGCCCACCCGCATCTGGGTGAGGAATGCGTGGAGTTCGTCGACGAGGCCGCGCTTCTGGTTGTAGGAGGCCGCCCCCTCGTACCCGTCCTCGACGTAACGGCGCAACGCGCTCTTGGTCGGATCGTCCTCCTCCACGGGCGGTAGATGGGCGCCGGAGAGCGAGACGAGTCCCTCCTTCAGCCACAGTTGCCGGACCAGGTTGTGCCCCGACACGTTGGAACCGCGTACCAGCCAGGCCTTGCGCGGTGCCCGCCAGCTGGTGGAGAGGTAGTCGCCGAGCGGGTGGCCCTCGGCGGTCCGCCAGGATTCCGGACCGGAGGCGTCGTACCCGTATACCAGTCCCGCTGCCGCGGACGAGGAGTTGCACGTGATGTCCCGGGTCGCCACCCACCGTGCGGGTGCATCCGGCAGGTCGGGACTCGCCGGCGCGTCGGTGAACGCGCCGTTCGCCCGAAGTGCGGCGCGTGAGCGGCGCCGGTGTTCGCTCAAGCCGGGCCATGCGTCGGCGGCCACCACCGATCCCGCCAGCAGGAGGAACTGGTGGGTGCCGTTGCCGCCGAACTCGGTGAGGAGCCGGCCCCGCGCCACCCCGTCGTTCTTGGGGAGTTTGATGTGGAACTCCGGAGCGCCGGGGAGGAATTCGGGCTGGGGCATGGACGACCTTCCGGGGCGGACCTGCGGGCAATACCGCAGAGCCTACTTGTTGACACTGTCAAAGGATCATGCTGTCCGGGGAATCGCTCACCGCCGGGAGGGGAGGACGCTCAAGGGGAGCGAGAAGGTGCTTCCGTCGGCGAACAGGTGGCGGCCGTTTTCGTAGAGCTGCCCGAGGCGGACGAGCTGGATGTCCCGCGCGTCCTGATCGTCCGCCTTCGCGCCGAGCAGGGCGTCGCGGGCGGCCAGGACCTCACCGCGCAGGGTCGCGGGGTAGGCGTTCTGCTCGGCGAATTGGATGGCGTAGAGCGCGGCGCGGACCACCGGGTCGATTCCGGCCATGAGGTTGTCCACCCGGTCCGTGGCTGCCCGCATCGCACCGGTGTTCATGGCCTCGCGCGCGTCCTTGACGTCCTCGGCCGCATTCGTCATGTCCCGCACGCACTGCGGCGGCAGGAGGCCGTTCCCGCGCCGGGCGGCCATGCGCGCGCCGGCCTGGGCGCCCCGGGCCCGCAGGCACAGCTCCAGGGTGTCGCGCGCGGAGTCCAGCAGCCCGTCCAGGGACCGGCTCAGAGGTTCTCCCCGCCCGAGGGCCTCGAGATCTGCCGCGATCTCGGTGAGCGCGTCGTTCTCGGCGTGGGTGAGTTCCTGCTTCCATTCGTCAAGGAACTCGGAGTAACGCTTCAGCAGGCCGGCGCCCTTCCGACGCACGGTTTCAGAGATCATGTTGCGTCGGAGCCGGGCAAGGGACCAGTCCCCGGTGCCGATGCGATAGCGCAGGTCGATGGTCCGGTCGGCGTCGAGCCGTACCTGAAGGGTGAGCGGTACATCGCCCCGCAGCCCGTCGGGGCTCGGGTCGACGAAGCCTCCGCAGAATTCGTTGCGCTGAGCCGAGCGTAGGTGCGGTCCCTCCCAGAGGTTGAACCGTACGGATGTGCCGTCGGCGCCGCGAACTCCCAGAGTGTCCACCTGGTGCCATTGCGTCGGGTACAGGGTGCCGGCGGGGATGAGGACCTCCAGGGTGCCGTCCTCCAGCTCGATGCCGAGGTCCTGGGCCGTGATCTGCTGGGGGAGGGCGGTCCCGAAGTCGCCGTCGCAGAACGAGCAGGCGCTGAGCCCGGGAGCGTTGACCATGTTGCAGGAAGGGCACTTCAGTCCGCCCGTGTCCATCGGCTCGTCGCAGTCGAGGCATACGGTCGCACCAACCGGGTTGTCGTCGCGGCCGCAGGCCGGGCATTCGGCGAGGGCGACGACCGGGGCGGCTGCGCGCAGGCCGGACAGGTCCGCGGCGCACACGGTGCAGGCGGCGGTGAGTTCGGGGGCGGGGACGTGACAGGCCGGGCAGTCGACCGTGGGGGCGCCGAGCAGCGGGGTGGCGCAGTCCGGGCAGGCCTCGGAGTCGACGGGGATGCTGTCGGTGGCGCAGGTCTCGGACGGGCAGCCGAGGGTGTCGAGGAGACCCGCCTCCACGGCGGCGCCGTGCGCGACGGCTGTCATGGGATCCACGGCGTCCGACACCGTGTCCTCGTCGAAGAGGTCCTGGAGGCTGCGCCGGACGGCCGGAACGAGGGTGGAACCGCCGACCAGCAGAACCCGCTGCACGTCCTCGGGCGTCGCGCTGTACCCCGTCAGTACCGTCTCGACCGTCTCCCGCATCCGGTGCAGGTGCCCGGCCAGAAGTTCCTCGAAGTCGGCGCGCCGCACCGCTCCGGACCAGGCACCGCCCTGGCGTCCGAGCGGAGCGAGAACGACGTCGACGGTTTCCTTCCCGGACAGTTCGATCTTCGCCCGCTCGGCGGCGGCCCGGATGCGGGAGTCGTCACCGTCCCCGTCGAGCGCGCGTCCGACGAGCTGCTTGCGCACGTGGCCGTCGAGCAGCGCGTCGAAGTCCGCTCCGCCGAGGAGGTTGTCCCCGCCGAGTCCGGCCACCGAGAAGTGCCCGGGACCGATCGTGAGGAGCGATACGTCGAAGGTGCCGCCGCCCAGGTCGAAGACGAGCACGGTGGCGTAGTCCTTGAGCCCGTCCTCGCCCGGGCGCACCCCGAAGGCGTGCGCGGCGGCGGTCGGCTCCTGCACGATCCGGGCCACGTGGAAGCCGGCGAGCCGCCCGGCTTCGCGCACCGCGTCGAACTGCGGCTCGGCGAAGTACGCGGGCACGGTGATCACCGCACGCCGGAACGGCACCCTCGCCGCGTCCTCGGCGTCCTTCCTGAGCCTGCGCAGCAGAATGGCGGAGACCTGCACGGGCGAGAGGTAGTGCGCGCCGAGCCGGATCTCCACCGAGCCGTCGGCGCTCTCCCGTACGGGCGGGGCGTCGTCGGGCCGCGCCTCGAGGGCCTGCTGGACGAGCTCGTCCGCCCAGCGCCGCCCGATCAGCCGCTTGACCTCCGTGATCACGGAGAGAGGGTCGCCGAGCCGCCAGTTGAGGGCCTCCTGGCCTACGAGCAGGGCCCCGCGGGAGTCGAGCCCGACGGCTGAAGGGGTGGCCTGGCCGCCGTCCCGGTTGGGCAGGACGACGGGGACGCCGTCGCGCATCCATGCCGTGACGGAGTTGGTGGTACCGAGGTCGATGCCGAGGGTCCGGTGCATGCGGGGCGCTTCCTGATCGTCGTGGTACGGCAGGGCGGGGTTGTAGAGGTGGTGTGTGGTCAGGCCCGGCGGGAACGGCGTCCCCGCCCGGCCGACGCCTTGCGGGGGAGTCGCCGTTGGGAGCGGGTCGTACGCCGGGGCTGGCTCCTTGCGCGGCTCGCCGGAGGCAACTCGGACTCGGGTACGGGCTCCGGTGCGGGATCGGCCACGGGCTCTGGTGCCGGACCCGGCACCGCGACGACCACATCCGCGGGCCGCAGCGTGACGGAGCCCCGCCGGAAGCCGGCGACCTTCTCCCGCAGCACGGTGCCGGCCGGGCGGCTCGGATGCGGCTCAGTGCCCACGACGCGCATCTCCGCCGGGTCCACTGCCCTGCCCAGGACCTCCATCGGGCTGACGTCGTACCGGGCGAACTCGCTGCGCAGCATCACATGGGCCGAGTCGATCTGCTCGCCCAGCACGGCGGCGGCCGACGCCGCCTCCCGGGCGGAGCGAGCCTCGTGCAGGGCTCCGACGCGGCGGCGGGTATCGGCGAGCAGGTCGTCGAGCCGCAGCAGCGATTCCAGCAGGGTGTCCAGACGGGCTTCGGCCTCGTCCCGCTTGCCGGACAGGGCGGCGACCCTGCGTCGCAGTTTGTCGAGCTCGGACGGCGAGGCGCCGGCGTCAATGGGGACGGGACCGGTCACGGGCGTTCCTCGGTGTGCTGGCGGGACAGGGGCGGAGTGAGCATCTCGGCGACGAGCGCGGCGGCCGGGGTGTGGGAGTTCTGGTTGGCCCGCTCGACGAGCGCATGCCTGGCCGGGTCCTTCCGGACGGTGGCGTTCAGCTCCCGGGCCGCCTGCTTCCGGAGGACCAGCGGCCGGGCGCCGAGCGGGGTGCCGGGAATGAGCTCGTGGAGCGTGGGACCGAACCAGGGGAGCGCGGGCGGCTCGGCGTCGGCGGGCTTCGGGGAGGGTACTCCGGTGGTCAAAAGAGAGTGTCCTGTCCGGTGTCGCCCTTGCGGCGTGGTGGTCTGGCGGAGGTGGGACCGAAGAGAAGCCCCTGAGCCGGCAGCCCGGCGCCGACCCACTCGGCGCACATGCGGTCCCGAAGCGCCCCACCGGGATCTCCGGCCGCCTCCCGGCCCCGGGCACGGTTGCGGTAGGCGGCTTCCACGATCTGGTCGAACCGCGCGCTGACCCCCGTCCGCATCAGGTCCCGGAGGAACAGCTCGATGACGTCCGAGGGGGAGGCGGCATCCTCCAGATGCTCGGCGAGGTGCAGGAGCGCCTCGTTCAGGTCCTCCCTGACGTGGCCCCGGGTGCGGCTCGGGACGGACGCGGCCGTGTGCAGCAGCTGTACGCGGCGCTCCAGGCCGGCGCGGGCGTCTTCGATGCGGGTGTTCCGGGCCGCGGTGACCAGGATGCCCACGAGCCGGTCGTCGACGAGCCCCTTGCCAGGTGACCCCTCCGGGCCGTCGTACCGGAACATCTCCCGGACGGCGCGGCGCGCCTCGTCCGTACGCCCGCGTGCGGACGCGGCCACGGCCCGCTCGGCCTGGTGATTCTCCAGCCACAGCCGCGCCGGCACGCATTCCGGGTCGCGAGCGAGCAGGTCCCGCACCTCGCCGATCAGGATGGCGTTCCCCGTGCGCGCGCCCCTGATCGCCTTCTCCAAATCCCCCGTCAGGTGCCTGTCGAGGCCTGCCCGGGCCTCCGGGTGCTCCGGTGTCACGGCAAGGGCGCGCGTGAATCGGATCCGGCTCTCCCGAGGGTCGGAACGCTCGACTCTCTTGCCCTCCGCTACCAGTTCAGCGGTGAGTTCGGCGGCCAGGGAGTTGTCCTGGGGCAGAAGGGCGTGGGCCTGTTCGAGTCCGGCGATCCGTACGCGGGGCGAGTAGTCGCGCCCGGTACGGCTCCGCCCCACGTTCTTTCCCGCCTCGCGGACGGCCGCCCGCTCGTCGTCCCTGAGGGTGTGCCCGAGCCGTACCGCCGCATCGAGGTCGGCGAGGGCCTCGCTCCACTCGCCGGCCCGCGCCAGGTCCCGGCCCCGGCCCGCGACAGCCCGGGCCAGGGGTACGGCGCACGCGTCATGACCGGGCAGGTCGGCCGGCATGGAGTCGGGGTGCCGGGCCTCGTAGGCGGTGAGGAGCTCGACGCCGCGGCCGTTGCGTACGAGGTACCCAGCGGCCTCTCCGAGAGTGGTCAGGGCATCCGGTCCGGCGTTCGTGGGAAGGCCGGCGAAGAAGACCGCGCCGCCCTCGCACTCGGCCTCCCAAGCCGTGCTCCAGGCGGAAAGCACGTCCCGCCCGGCCCGGACGTCCAAGGCGCGCAGCAGTTCGGCGACACGCCCACGCAGCTGGGCGAGGGCCTGCTCCCAGACCGCATCGGGCACGGGTTCGCCCCGCCGCTCGGTGAGCAGAGCGCGGAAGTCGTCCGGGTCCTCCTCGTCCAGGAGGTACGCCCACAGCACGATCACGACCGCCGCGGTGCGGGCATCGGTGTGCCGCCCCTCCTGAGCCAGCTCACGGAGAGCGGTTACAGCGAGGGCGTGGACGATTCCTGTGTCCGCCTTGACAAGGTCGAAGTCGGGGCACCGGCGCAGTACCTCCGGCCAGTTCCCGACCCGCGCGGCCAGCGCAGCGAGGAGCGTGTCGTGGCGAACGGCGGCGGGCCCGATGTCGGGTACGCCGAACTGGTTCCGCAGTCGCTGCAGAATCGGCTGCACGATGTTGAACTCGGCGCGCAGGAAGGCCTGTACGGCGGCGTCCAACAAGGATTCGGCAGTGACGTCCCGGCCAGGTCCACCGGTCTCGTCCGCCTGCATGTGCTGCCGCCCCCTGGATCCCCCACGTAACAAGAACCACCGTAGGGAGGTGTGTTGGCGACGTCAACGCACCTCCCTGCACATCGGTCGATCTTGGCGTGATTCCACCTTTGAGGGTGACGGGCAGCGTCAGGCGGGACGGCGTCGCGGGCTAGATCGCGACGCCGAAGTCCTCAGTACGGCCCGGACGGTCTTGCCGCTGGGTGGGTACGGAACCGTCTCCCAGCAGTCGGCGAGGGCGGTGACGAGCGCGAGACCGTACCCGCCGGGGTGCAGCGCGGGGGACGGGGTGTCCTCGTCATGAGGGCGGGGCGCCGGGGAAGCCGCTCCCCGCGCGCGTCGGTCACGTCCACGCGGAGCACTTCGGCCGCCGGGTGGAACTGGAGACCGAGCCGGAAGTCGCGGCCGGGGACTTGGCCGTGGCCGACGGCGTTGGCGGCCAGCTCTGCGACGACCAGTTCGGCACGCTCCGTGAGGTCCTGCGGTACATCCCAGGACCGCAGCGACGAGACGGCGAGCAGCCGGGCAAGCCGGGCGCCTCGACGAGTGGACGACAGCAGCTGGGTGAATCCGTGTACAGCCAGGTCGAGTTGGGGGAGAAGTTGATCCATGGTGCCAGAGTGGCGGCCCGGCGCTGTGGGGGCGAGCACTGAACCCCGTACGCGAAGTCAGCGTACGGGCCAGCACAGTGGACGGTACGCGAGGTGAGCCGTCACGCTGAGTCGTGAAGTCGGGCGGGCGCGGAGAAAGGGGCGGCGGATGAGCAACGCCGAAGAGGAGATGGCGGCGGGCGCCGGCGGAACCCGGACGGTACCGGCAGGGGAGTGGGAGCGGGAACCCCATCCATCGGACAGCCTGCGTACGTTCGGCGCGGTCGTCCAGGCCCTGCGCGAGCACGCGGGACTCGGCCGGGCGGAGCTCGCCGCCCTCGTCCGGTACTCCAAACACACCGTGGAGTCCATCGAACTGGGCCGCCGCATGCCGGATGAGGCGTTCATCGAGCGCGCGGAGGAGGCGCTGGGCAACACCGGAGCCCTCCGCCGCGCAGCCCGCCACCTCAGCCGTGGCGAGGTCGGTCTTGCCGCCTGGTTCCGGCGGTGGGCGCGGCTGGAACGGGAGGCGGTGAGCCTGTGCACGTACGAGTGCCGGCTGGTGCCGGGGTTGCTGCAGTCGGAGGCGTATGCGCGGGCGGTGTTCGACAACAGCGTCCCGCTGCTGCCCGACGGGCAGACGGAGGACCAGCTCACCGCGCGGATGGAGCGGCAGCGGATGGTGCGGGAACGGGTGACCGTGCCGTTCAGCTTCATCGTGGAGGAGCATGTGTTCCGGCGCAGGCTGGGTGGGACGGTGGTGCACTCGAGCATGCTGGATCATGTGCTTGAGCTCACGGCTCCGCGCAATGTGACGCTTCAGGTGGTGCCGTTGGAGCTGGAGTTCCACGGGTGTCTGGACGGGCCTGTGCGGATCTTGGAAGCGAAGGAAGGGCGTCGGCTGGGCTATGTCGAGGGACAGCAGAACGGGCGGCTAATCTCCGACCCGAAAGAGATGAGTCTGCTCTGCCGCCGCTATGAAACACTGCGCTCGCAGGCCTTGAATCCCAAGGAATCCCGGGACCTGCTGGAGCGACTGCGAGGAGAGCTATGAGTAGCGGTACGACGGAACTCGCCTGGTTCAAGTCCAGCTACAGCGGCACCCAGGGCGACGACTGCGTGGAGATCGCGATCGCCGAAGACGCTGTTCACGTACGGGACTCCAAGGACTTGGCCCGCCCCGCCTTCGCAGTGACGAGCGAGGAGTGGGCGCCCTTCGTGAGGTTCGTGACGGGTAGCTGAACGATCGGTGTGCCGTCTGCGACGGCGGCACACCGTCTCGCGTTCAGGGGGAGTGTGGTCTTTACGCGAAGTCGGTCTCGAGGTCGTCGTCCCGATCGGCCGCCAGTGCGGCCGGCAGCGGCAGCCCATACTTTTCGCACAGGAAGCGGGTCTGGCAGTACCGCTGGGCCTCGGAGGCCACGCGGCCGAGGACTGCGGAGTTCAGGCCGGCGCTGACGAGGATGCCGACGAACGGCACGACCTTGGCGACGGTTTTGACCGACACCTTGGAGCCCGCCGGGCTCAGGTGTTGCATCAACTTTTCAAGAGCGGCCGCGAGTTTGTGGTCGTGACGGAGCTTGTCCGACCACCTCACGCGCCCCTTGAGTGCCTGCGCCGCCTGAGCGGTCTGGCGCAGCGGCTCGGCCTTGGCCACCTGGGCTTTGAAGGACCGGTGCACCAGGCGCTGGATGAAGAGTTGCTCATCGGGGTCCTTGGCGTCGTAGCCGTAGGAGTACGCGATTCGCGCGGCTATCGACGCGCTCAGGACCTGGATGACGAGGATGTCCGCCGTCATCGCGGCGGGGATACCGGCGACGGGGACCATGGCCAGTGCACCCATGGCGCCCCCCTCGAACGCGCCGGCGGTCCGCCACTTCATGGTGTTGGCGCCCAGCAGCCGGTCGCAGACCTTGAGGTCCTGCTCCCGCAGATCGGCGAAGCTGTCGATTTCGAGCCCTTGCTTTCGGGCGATCTTCTCGACGCTCTTCGGGTCGTTGAGTTCCAAGGCCCAGTCGTTGACCAGGTCGAGCAGTGCCGTCGCGCCTGCGACCGCCGGTCGCAGGGCCGCATCGGCGAGCGCGTCACCCGCGCGACGTATGGGCTCCTTGACCGCTTCCGGCACGGCCTCCTTGACCCGACGCCCGGCGTTTCCCGCGACCTCGCCGGTGCGGTCGAGGGCGTTGGTCGCCCATTTCGGCAGACTACGGCGGTTGTTGCGGCGCTCCCAGTGCTCGTTGAGCGCCTTCCACACCTGCTCCTCGTACGTGCTCATCGATGGTGGGTCCGTGTGAGTGCTCAATGGGGTTCTCCATTTTCGATGGTGACGGCAGGGTGCACGGAGGCGATATTCGAGGTCGAGCGGGTGGCACTCCCTGGGGTGACCGTAGACGCGGCCACCCCAGAGGCGGATCAGTCGTGACGGGGGCCGTGGCCGGGGGGAGGGGTGAGGGTGGACCGGTAGTCGGTCAGACCGTCGGTGGCCATCCGGTCGTACTCGGCAAGGATCAGATTTTTGGTGCGGTACTCGCCGTGTGCCTTCATGTCGTTGTCGTGGGCGATGTCGAAGGTGTCCAGGATGTAGGCCGTGTCCTCGCGAGTAATGTCGTAGAGGTGGAAGAAGAGGGCGTCCAGCTCGGCACGCATGACGGCTCGGCGGCCAGTGTCCCAGCGGAAGGGCGCGCCGCTGTCACCGAGGTCGCGAGCAAATACGCCCATGTCGGATGCGGTATAGGCGAGTTCGAGGATGCGAGGGGCGATGAACTCTGTGTGGGGGGCGAGCTGGTCGGGGGAGGGAATTGCCAGCTGCCGCACGATGAAGTAGCTCATCGAGGTGCCGCCGACGGCCTGCCGAGCAACATAGTCAACGACGAACGAGGACCAGACCGCGGTGAGCAATGCCGCCTGCGGGGCGAGGGCTAGCAAGAACTTGTGGCCGAAGCCGTGGGCAGGCGCTGCCGCTGCGATCAGTGTGCGTTCATCATTCGCCCGGCAGATGTCACGCCAGCCGAAGAGCCACTCCCGGTCCCATCCCTTGGCGGCCAGGCGGCTGCGGACACCAGGGGCTTGGATCTCCTCGGCGTCTTTGTTGAACTTTCCAGTGGGGATGTCATGTTCCTGGACCCAATAGTGTGGAAGAGGCACCTTCTCGGGGTCCTGTTTTTCTGCGAGGGTGAAGTCGCGGACGGAGCCGTCCTCGGTGTAGGTCGCCCAGCGGTGGTCGTAGTGGTGGAGCATCTTGGCCTCGTACAGAGGGAGCAGGCGCTCCTTTCCGCGGACTAGGACATTCCCGTCGAGGTTCCAACCTGCCGCCATGAGGTCGTCGAAGGTCTCGCCGTTCTGGACGTCGGGGCGGAGTAGGTGCGATTCGTGTGAGGTGTGGAACGTGGTCATGAACGAGATGTCCCAGGTGTTTCCTCCCGACTTCTTTGTCTCGTCAATCAGCACAGGCATGCGGCGATAGATCCCCAGGGTGATCTCGGCGTCCCGGCGGCTGCGGAAGATCGGGCAAGTACCGGTGTTCGGGTTGAGAAGATTGATCTCCTCGCGGGTGAGTGGAAAGGTCTTGTTCGGGTCATGGAACTCGGCGGGATCCAGAAGGAAGAAGCCGAACTGGGCTGCCCGAGTCGGGAGGGAAACTCCGCCTAGGGAGAGGATGCAGAACTTCATTCTGGAGTCTACAGCTGGGAACAATCCGTTGCGGTTTTCGAAGTCCAAGAGAACCGACAGCAAGCTGCGAGTAACGAGATCCTTGAAGAAGTACTGCGTGCGAGAGTCCGTAGCAATGCCAGTTGGGACGAGGACACCAGTGCGCCCGTTGTTCGAGGTGAGGATGTGGTTTCCCTCGGCGAATAGTGCATAGAGATTGAGATTTCCCCGACCGGTCAAGGGGAAGCGACTGGAGGTGCGCCAGAAGTGACTCTCGCCGTATACCTTTCGCTTTGCGGCCTCGTATTCGCTGTACAGCTGGACGGTGTCCGGGTCGCCTTTGAGTGCTTGGATCCTTTTCTTGCGAGCGGCTGTGTTGTCAGTCGCCGCGATTTCCGGTGCGCGCACGGCGAAGAATTCGGTCTCCGGGAAGTTCACGCTGTCCCATGGCGGATTCCCCACCACCGCGTCGAACCCGCCGACCCACCCGGTCCCCAGCTGGACGCCGGCCCCCGACGCCGGGACGGCGAACACCTCCGGGAACTCCAGGTGCCAGTGGAAGAATCGGTACTGGTCGCGCAACTCCAGGATCTGCTTGTCGGTCGCGTCCGGCACAGTCGACCGGTCCCGGCCCCGCAGCGCACGGAACATCTGGTCCGTCGGCGCCTCCGGCGCCCCCACATACTTCGGCCAGACGAAGGCTGCGCACCACGCGTCGGCGGCATGGAGATCCTGGACGTACGTGGACGACTTCGTGTACGCACGGTAGGCGGACTCCTGGGCGTGCACATCCTCCAGCGAATCGGACGGAGCGGCGGTGATCCGGGCCAGCTCAACGGCGTACCGCTCGTTGCCCGGCAGGGGCTCCGTGTCGAACAGAAGCTCGTCCTGGCCGCCTCGCTGGGCCTTGTTGCGCTTGACGAGGGCAGAGGCGTACTTGCGGTCGTCGCCCTCAAGCGGCTTGAAGGCGTCATCGGGGACGCCGTCAGCCAGCAGCTTCGGAGTCGCGCCGATGAGGCCGTTGCCGTGCTTGACGTGGGCGTCCAGGAAGCCGAGCGCCTTGCCCGGTTCCATCGCCTCCAGCCACAACGACACCTTCGCCAGCTCTACGGCCATCAGGTTGAGGTCGACGCCGTAGATGCAGCGTGCGACGACCTCGCGGAGCGCATGCCGCACGGCGCCGTCCGTCGGCTCTGGGTTGCGCTCGCGGACCGACGCCACCCGCTTGGCGATGCGCCGGGCCGACGCCACCAGGAAGTGGCCGGAGCCGCACGCCGGGTCGCAGACCGTCAGGGACAGCAGTTCGGCCACGATGCCGTCGGCCGGGTCGGGGTGGCCGGCGGCGGTGGCCCGCTGCTCGCCCCGCTTGACCGCGTCGTTTATCACCGGGTCGAGGGTGGTGTCGAGCAGGCACTCGATGAGGGAGGACGGGGTGTAGTAGCTGCCCGTCGTCTTCCGGGTGTTGCCCGCGACCTCCACCAGCTCGAAGGAGCGGTCCGTCGCCGAGTGCTTCGGCTCCAGCTCCAGCAGGGACTCGTAGACCGAGCCCAGTTCCTCGGCGTCCAGGTGCCGGTAGTCCACGGGCCGCCACCGCCGCGCGCCCGAGTCGCGGACCTGGGCGAGGTGGCGGACGGCGGAGAGCAGCGACTCGTTGGACAGCTTCAGGCCGCCCAGCGGAGCATCCGTGTCGGTGTCGGAGAACAGGCCGCCGAGGCCTGGCAGGGCTAGCTCGGGGCGTCCGCCCTCCGTGCCCAGGGCTTCGAGGACGATGCGCAGGGCTTCGTACTGGTCGCCGTGGGCCGTCCCCTGGCGGCGGCGGGCGCGCTCGCGCAGGCGGGCGGAGGAGAAGTACCGCTCGTAGGCGTCCCGCGGCCCCTCACCGGCTTCCGGGTCCAGCAGCGCGCCGCGGTCCTCGGCGACGAAGACGAACAGCAGCCGGTAGACGAGGCGCAGCAGGGCGTCCCGGAGGGCCTTCGGGTCGGTGTTCTCCCGCAGTGCGCCGTTGTCCGGGTGGCGGAGGAAGCCGGTGCCGAGGACGGTCAGGGCGTTCTGTACGCCCCGGCGCAGCTGGTCCAGGGCGCGGGTGCCGGAGGTGACGGCTTCGGCGCGCCACTTCTCCAGCCAGCACCCGGCCGGCGTCGTGCCCTCCGGCACCGTGAACCGGGAGGCGTGCAGCAGGCTGTACAGGAGCACGAACTCGCTGAACAGCTCGCCGTCGAAGAGGGCTTCGAGGTCGACGTCGACGTAGGCCGCTGTGGAGAAGGACGAGGAGTCGCGCAACAGGCGGAGTCGGCGGCCGTTGGTGACGACCGCCCACAGGTGGGCTTCGGTGCGGTTGAGGCAGTCCTGGACCATGGACTGGGCGGGGACCTGGCCGGGGGCCGGGCGGTTGTCGAGGTCCTGGTTCCAGGGGACCTGGTGGATGAGGGCCGGGCCGTGGCGGTGGGAGACCGGGAAGCGCTTGTCCGGGTCGGAGTCGGCCGGGATGCCCTCTGCGCCGACCTCCGTCAGCGCGCCGAAGTCCAGCTTGCGGAAGAGCTGCGCCAGCCAGTCGGTGCCGGCGCGGCCCGTTGGATCGGCAGCGGGCGCGCCGGTCTCCGGGTGCGAGGGCAGGGCGGCGCGCAGGTCGCGCCAGAGCGGCTTCAGGTACTCCCAGGCACGCTCGGCCTCGAGCCGTACGGGTACAGAGGCGGGCAGGCCGTAGTCGGCGGACTTGGTGCCCGGGAGGTTCCGTGCCTCGGCGATGCGCAGCAGCATGTCGGAGGGGAGCAGACCGCCGACCGGAGTGACGGCGGTGAAGGCCAGGGCGTTGCGGGTGGCGGCGGACATCAGGCTTCGGCTCCGGACACGGTGGGGGCGGACGCGATGGGGGGCAGGTAGACGTACACGCCGAGGACGTCGGCCGGTTCCTGCGGGACGACCTTGAGGCCGCGGACGATCTCCTCGTTGGCCTTGCGCACCCGGCGGTGCGAGGCGTCGAGCTCGCCGGACAGGCGGGTTCCGTACGCGGTGAGGTGCTCGGCCAGCTCCGGCAGGCCGTCCAAAGCCTTGGTGATGGCGTTGCGGGCGGCCAGCTCGTGGGTGTTGCCGCTCGCGAGGGCCGTGAGGAGAGCGGCCGCCGCGTCGTCGTCCAGCCAGCGGGCGCGCGCCGGCATCCCCTCGTATGCGAGGAGCCGCGCGTCCTCGGCTACCAGCTGCTGATCGCCCTTACGGGACGGCAGTGTCAGGTGGAAGCGGTAGCGGACCAGGAGGAGCGTGGTGCGGGCGGTCACGGCGTCCGTGGTGACCACGCCGCAGCGGCGGGCCGGGCGGGGGCCGGGGGTCTTCGCGTCCAGCGCGGAGTCAAGGACGTACGACGCGATGGCGCCGATCGCCGGGTCGGTGCGGACCAGTGCCGCCTCGCCGCGGGCGATCGCCGGCGTGGTGCGGAACGGGATCTCGCGGTCCTCCTCGACGATCCGCCCGCCGAGCGTGGCGGCGAGCGCGTCCCGCAGACCGGCCGGGGTGCCGCCGGGCTGGGCGGTGAAGTCACCGGAGTCGTCGCGCCCAGAGGACGTCGCAGTGCGGACCAGGGCGTCCAAGTCCCGCAGTGCCTCCAGGGCGAAGCCGCGGACCTCGTCGGCGCCGCCGAGCGCGGCGCGTACGGCGGCGACCTCGCGCGCCACCTCTTCCGGGTGGATCGTGCGCTGGGCGTACTTGGACTGGGACGTCTTCTCCCGCTCGGCGGCGGAGTTCCACTCGCGCTCGATGCGGTCGAAAGACTCCTGGTGGCCGTCCAGTTCGAACAGGCTCTCCTGGCTGCCCTGCCGTCCGTGCAGCAGCAGCCACTCCACGACGGCGTCGGTGACACCGGAGGCAGTCTCGTCCGGGACGGAGACGGAGATACCGAGGTCCTTCAGGATCTGCCGGTGCTTCTCGAACAGCACTTTCAGGACCTTGCCGTCGATGCCGTTGTCCTCGCCGAACATGGTGATGACCCGGACCTGGTCGCGCTTCTGCCCGTACCGGTCGACCCGGCCCTCGCGCTGGTCGTGCCGGGTCGGGTTCCAGGCCAGGTCGTAGTGGACGACGGCGTCGAAGTGGTGCTGGAGGTTGACGCCCTCGGACAGGCAGTCGGTGGCGATCAGCACGCGGCGGACGGCCGGGTCGGCGGCGTCCTCGGCCGAGCCGGTGGCGAGCTGCTCGATGCGCTCAAGACGTTGCTGCGGGGAGAGCGTGCCGGTCACCGCGGCGATCCGGGCCTTCTTGCCGAGCTTTCCCTCCAGCTGCGTGGCGAGGTACTCGGCGGTGGGGATGTAGCGGCAGAAGACGATCGGGTGGTAGCCGTCGGCGATCAGGCCCTTCAGGTGCCGGATGAGCGCCTTCAGCTTCGCGTCCTCGGCCGGACCGACGAGCTGCGCGGCCCGCTGGGACAGTTCGAGCAGCCGGGCTCCCGCCTCCTCCGACTCGGCGGCGCCCGGGGCGACGTCCATGCCCTCCAGGCGGTCGTTCTCGGCGGAGTCGGAGGCCACCGGGGCGCCCAGCAGATCCGCCTCCTGGGCGGTGCGGGCGGCCGCCGACTCCGAGCGGGTCTTGAGGGTCTGGGCGGCGGCCGCCGGTGACGAAACCATCGAGCGCAGCAGGGCGATCACCGACCACCAGGCGATCCGGGCCTCCCGCTTGCCCTGCTCCCCGGCCGCTGTGACGCGATCGCGCGCGTACGCGATGGCGTCGTCCAGCAGCGCCCGGTAGGCGGGCGTCAGCTTGTAGGGCTCGTCCTTCGTCCAGCGGTCCGACGGGAAGGCGGTCCGCTCGGCCAGGGAGTCGTCGGCGAGGCCGTCCTCCTTCGTGAGGTAGTTACGGACGTCGGCGCGCTTGCGGGCCACGAAGTGCTTGGCGAGCTCGGCTCGCCCCTTGGGGGACTCCAGGTCCAGCGTGGCGAGTTCGGGCCGCACGAGGCCGATCAGGTTGCGGAACGCGGCCTCCTTGCCGGAGTGCGGGGTCGCGGTCAGCAGCAGCAGGTGCCGGTCGGGGGAGGCGGAGACGCGGCGCAGCAGCTCGTAGCGGAGCTGGTTCGCCGAGGAGGAAGTACCGCCCTGGGCGGTGTCGTCGGCGGCCACGCAGGAGTGGGCCTCGTCGACGATCACCAGGTCGGGGCAGTGCTTGACGAAGTCCTCGCGGTGCCGGGTCGACTTGATGAAGTCCGTGGAGATGATGGTGTACGGGTGCTTGTCGAACAGGGACTGGCCCAGCTCCAGACCGCGCTCGAGGCGCGACACCGTGGAGGCCAGTATCAGCTCGGCGTCGATGCCGAACTTCTCCCGCAGTTCGGACTGCCACTGCTCGGCGAGGGCCGGGGCGCACAGCACCGCGAGGCGGCTCGCCTCGCCCTGCGCGAGCAGTTCCTTGGCGATCAGACCGGCTTCGACCGTCTTGCCGATGCCGACGTCGTCCGAGATCAGCAGCCGCACCGTGCGCTGCCGCAGTGCCATGAGCAGCGGCACGAGCTGGTACGCCCTGGGCTCCACGGCGATCGACGCCAGCGAGCGGAACGGGCCCGCGCCCGAACGAAACCCGATGCGCAGCGCCGTGCGCAGCAGGCCGGCGGCCCGCTGGTCGCCCAGATCGGTCGGGCTCGGAGCCGCGAACTCGGCCGGCTCCACCTTTTCGAACGGGAAAACGGCCGCGATGTCGTCATCGCTCCCGCCCAGCGGGCGCAGCACCAGCATGGCGTCGGTGCTCTCCGGCAGCACCACCCATTCCCGGCCACGGGCGGTGACCAGGGAGCCGGCCGAGTACGTGAGGCTCATGAGTTGTCTCAGTTCCTAGAGGTCGAGAAAGGAAGGTCTGGGGAGATGGGTCAACGCAGGTGGAAGTAGTCGGCGTTGTGCCCGGTGATGGCGTCCCAGTCCGCGTCCGTGGGGAACCGCAGGACGTCCCAGCCGGCGTCCTCCAAGCGGTAGCCGGCCTCGATGTCGCGCATCGAGTCGGCCGTACGGCCGGGGCCGTCGACGAACACGGCGAGGCTGGCTCCGGCCAGGCGAAAGACGAGGTCCGGGCGGGCACCCGCCTCCGGGACGAAGACCTCGACCTCGTCGGGCAGCCGGTAGCCCTTGGCCCGGAGCCAGCCGAGCAGGTCGCCGCCGGCGACCAGTGCCCCCAGATCGGCCTCCAGCGGCGTCGGTGTCGGCGCCGTGGACGGCTGCGCGCCGCGTGCGACGTCGACCACCGGCGCGAGCCTGCGGAACTGCTCGCTGCGCGACTCGCCCCGGTCCTCCCGCTCGGTGTGGGCCCCGGCCAGCCGCATGAGCAGCGGTTTGGCGCTGTGCCGGCTCAGCCGACGGTGGTGGGTCTGGTTCGCGTAGCTGAGCAGACAGACGTAGCAGCCCCGGGCGCACTGCTCGTCGATCGAAAGCCCGACCTCGTCCTCGGCCTCGTCCTTGCCGGTCACCGGGTCGAAGTGGCAGATCTCCAGGGCGGTCCGGGCCGCCCTCGCGAGGGCGCCCTTGTCGTGCTGGATGCGCCGCAGCACACCGGCGCCGCCCTCGGTCGCCTCCATGAAGAGGATGCGCCGCCGCGGACCGTCGTCCGGAGGCAGCAGTTCGGCGGTGAGCTCGGAGTCCTCCAGCTCGAACGCCGCCTCAATGCCCCGTTCCAGCGCGTACATGACCGACAGAGCCACCGGCTCGGGCTGCGGCTCGTCGAGGGTGACCACGAGGATGTTGCGACGGTCCTCCACGTAGGGCAGGACACGCCGCTTGCGGCGCTTTTCGTTCCCGTCCTCGTCGACCACCGGCATGCCGGTCCCCTCGATGGCGTCCGCGGCGGCCCGGTCGTTGAGCCAGCGGCCGTCGCCCAGGTCGAGCCAGTAGCCGTCCGGCTCGCCTTCCTTGTCGCGGACGCGGCCGAGATTGGTGATGCGGACGGTCGCCGAATCGCCGTAGTCCAGGTCGAGGACGGGTGCTCCTTCCGCGTCGGTGACGTGCGAGGTGAGGCGGCCCTTGCGGGCGCCGTGCTCCTGGAAGGCGTACGAGGTCTCCAGCCGGAAGCCGGCCCGGCGGCGCTCCTCCTCGTCCGAGGAGATCCGCTCGCGCGGCGTGGTGTACACGGTGTGCAGGTGCAGCAGTCCGGTCCGCTTGCTCCTCAGCGGCTCGTCGCACATGTCGCAGACGTCGGCGCCGACCTTGACCGCGTAGTGGTAGCCGCAGCCGTCGCAGCGTCGCGCCTCCGCCGTTGCCAGATCGCCCGAGGCGTCCGGCGGCAACTGAACGCGGGTGACCTGGTAGCGGGCACCCTCGTGGTAGATCAGCGCTCCGGGGCCGAACTCGCGGATCGCGAGGAAACGGGGACGCTGCAGATAGTCGCCGTCGGCGTTGCGGCGGTTGCCGGAGCGCGGGATGTACGCGGCCAGCGGCAGCCGCGGGAAGCTGTAGCCGGGAAGGAACCCCTCGGATGCCAGGTACCGGTACGGGTTGAAGTCGCTCATCACCGATTTGTTGTCGGACGAGCGGTTCAGCAGCAGGTTCGTCTGCGTCTCGGCCTCGCGGCGGCGGGTACGCGCCCGGCTCTGCTCGCCCTGCGACAGGGTGTGGTCGACGACGCGCCTGTTCTGCTCGTACTGGTCGATGACAGCCGCCCGGAACAGCTCGCGCCAGCGGTTGAAGGCGTCGTCGAACCGCTGCGGGGCGCGCTCGATCCGGTCCTCGATCCACTCGTCGTACCACCATGTGGTGGCGGCGAGGTCCTTGATCAGCGGGTTGAGGACGGTACGGGCTGCTGCTGCGGCGCGGCGGCGGGCTCCCTCGTCCAGCGACAGGTCGCAGATTCCGTCGACGAGCGGCAGCGCCATCTGCGGATCGGGCCGGTCGCCGGCATCCGGGTCGTAGGCGACGTCGACGACGTCCGGGATCGCGGTCCCCAGCTTCATGCCGGTCTCGGCCAGCCAGATGCCCTGCAGATGGGAGCGGACCAGGTCCTCATTGGCCAGCTCGAGACGCGGCGGCGTCACCTGGCCGGCCACCATCTTCTCGGAACGGCGGAAGTAGTACTGGTCGTGGCTGTTACCGGTGGCGCAGTACGTGGCCACCAGCGCGGGCTGACCGGAACGGCCCGCCCGGCCCGAACGCTGCGCGTAGTTCGCGGGCGTCGGCGGTACGTTGCGCATCAGGACGGCGTTGAGCGAGGAGATGTCCACGCCCAGCTCCATCGTCGGCGAGCAGTACAGCAGCGGGAGTTCGGCGCTGCGGAACTGCCGCTCGCGCTCCAGCCGGTCCTCCGGCGTGACCTGCGCGGTGTGCTCCCGGGCGAACAGCCCTGCCAGCTCCGCCGCCGCCGTCCGGTAGAGGTCGCGGAAGAAGGGGTTGACGCGGGGTCCCTCGCCCTGGTTGTAGGTACGGGCCAGCGGGTCGACCGCGCCGCGCTCGCCGTTCCCCGCGCGCCAGACGAGGGCCGCGGCCGACACCCGGTATCCGGTTCGCTTCTGTGCGGCCGCACGGCGGAATGCCGGTCCGGAGCGCTCGGGCGTCGCGTCCACCTCGCGGACCAGTTCCGCCGCGAGCAGCACCTTCAACAGGTCCTCGATGATGCCCTGGACGTCCTCGGGAGGGAGTTCGCGCAGCTCGGGCATGTTCCGGCGGAGGTACTTGCCGAACTTGCCTCGGGCGGACAGGAAGAGAGCGGTGCGCTCCATGCCCGGGCGCGAGCCGTACGGGTAGGCGGTACCGACCGCGGGCCGGTCGCCCTCGCTGAGCACCCACGGACCGGTCAGGCGCTCCTCGCTCGCCCGTTGCAGGGCGTCGAAGTCGTCGCGGAAGTACTGGACGTCGATGGCGAGAGCCCGCCGCATGTGGTCGAGCAGCGTCCGGGCGACCTCCTCACGCAGGGCGGGGTCGGCGTTGCGGAGTTCCGCGTGCGCGAACTCCCAGCGGTCCGGCTGCGCGGCGATCCAGGCCAGGTCCTCGTAGTCGATCCGCAGCAGCCCGGTCTGTTCGAGGTTCGGCATCGTGATGCGCCAGCCGCGCTCCAGGTCCCGGTAGAGCCGGTACCCGACGACGTCCCGGAAGGCCTTCGCCGCCCGGCGCTCCATCGACGGGGCCAGGGACGCCCCTCCGGTGTACTCGCGCGTCGACAGCCCCATCACGGCGGTCACCGCCTCGGCGAGGTCGTCGTGGTGTAGCCCTTCCTCACCTGCCCGCAGGGCGGCCTCGTAGAGGGCTCCGCGCAACTGGGTCACCTGCGCGAAGTCGTTGAAGTGGCCGGCCTGGAGCGAGGCGTCCTGGCGGTTGTCGACGAAGGTGAGGAGCTTGCGTGCCTCCTTGCCCAGACTGTCCTCGGGTACGGCCCGAAGGGACTTGACGATCGACGCCGAGATCAGGGAGGTGGCCGAGGAACGGCCCTCCTGGTCCAGCGTGGCCAGCTTGGCGAAATCCCGGCCGCGCGTCTGCTCGTAGGAAACCTGGCAGTGCACGCAGAACAGGAACGGCGCCGGGACGAACGCGGCCGTCAGACCCTCTCCCGACTCGTTCCCGAACGGATCCACGACGACGCGCTTGGGAACCCGAGGGCGGTACGATTTCTTGACGACGGTCACACCCTGCGCGTCGGGCTCCAGCCACGACTCCGGCAACCGCCGGTCGTCCACGGCCGTCTGAGGATCCGCCGGCCATTCGTAGTCCTCGCCGGGGATGCCGAGGTACAGATACCCCTCACCGTCACGGCCGCCCGAGGCGGACGTGTCCCGGCGCGGCTCGTACCGGAACGAACCCTGCTCCTCGGTGCGCCAGACGGTCAGGTACTCCTGCCCGCACTCCCGGCAGAACGCCAGCGGGAAGAGCGGCATGCCGCCGCTGTTCGGCTGCTCCAGCTGGTACGTACGGGTGAGCGGCCTGCTGAGCGGATCCTGCAGCGTCGTGTAGACGGTGTCGCCCTTGGAGAGGAACTGGTGCAACCGGAAGGCGAACAGGGGGCGTTCCGTCACCGGATGCTTCGCCCGCGAGCCTGCCTCCAGCGTGGTGCGGATCGCCTCGCAGACCTTCTCCTCGGATACCCCGGACTCGTCGGCCAGATCGACGGCCGCGGCCTCGACGGTCCCGGGGGCACAACGGCGCAGCCGCCCCGTTTCCTTCTCGCGCTCCAGCCCGAACCGCGACTCCAGCCAGCGGGCCAGCGAGTCCTTCGTCAGAGCCTCGTACGAGAGAGGAGCTGCCGGTACCCGCAGGCGTTCGGCGGGCACGATCGCCGGAGCTTCCTCGGTCGCCCGGACGAGAGTCTCGCCGATGACGCGCTTCGGCAGCAGGGTCGTCCCGAACAGCCGTCCGGCGACCTTGGCAACCTCGCGCTGCTGGTCCTCCCAGGAGCCCTCGGTGGACATGGTCGCGGAGGTGCCGATGCACTGCAGGGTGGCGGAGGCACGGCATGCCTCGCGGACCCTGCGGATCAGGAACGCCACGTCGGCGCCCTGTCGTCCCCGGTAGGTGTGGAGCTCGTCGAAGACGAGGAACTGCAGCCCGTCCGCCATGCGGATGAGACTCGACCGGTCGTCCGGCCGGGTCAGCATCAGCTCCAGCATCACGTAGTTCGTCAGCAGGATGTCCGGAGGGCTCTTGCGCAGCTCCCGGCGCTGTTCGTCGGACTCCTGCCCGGTGTAGCGGGCGAAGGTGACCGGCTCGTGGCCCGCGCCGAAGCCGTGGCGCAGGTACTTCTCCAGCTCCATGAGCTGCGAGTTGGCCAGGGCATTCATCGGATACACGACGATCGCGCGCACCCGGCCCCCCGCCTGGGGGCCCGCCGTCTCGCGCTCCTTGAGGACGTGGTCCACGATCGGGACGATGTACGACAGCGATTTACCGGAACCGGTACCCGTGGTCAGCACGTAGGAGTCGCCGGCCTGGGCGGCCTCGATCGCCTGCCGCTGGTGCAGGTGAAAGGTGAGCGGCCGTCCGTCCGGACGCCGCGCGCTCTCCTTCTTTCCCGCCTGGAAGATCTCGGCGCACCGGGGGTGCAGCACGCCGTCCCGGACGAGATCGGTGACCTGCCCGCCGTCGGCGAAGAACGGATTCAGAGACAACCACGGGTCCGGCCACTGTGACTTCTTTGCCAGGTCGTCCTTGACGAAGCCCTCGATACGGGGGTCCCGGATCACCGTCGCGCTCTTCGTGAAGCTTTCGTACTCGTTGATCAGTTCCGAGTGGATGCCGAAGACGTCCATCGTCTCGGGCAGCCGCGGCTGCCTGCGCGGCACGGGTACGGGTGCTGCCGGGGCGCGTTCGGGAAGCAGGGCGCGCAGCCGCTTCACCGGATCCATCACCTGCCAGTGCGGAGCCAACAGGGCGGCCGTCTCGTCCGGTGCGAACGCCAGCGGGACCAGCACGTCACGGAGCAGGGCGGCGTTCTCGGGCCGCAGCTCGGCGTCCTTCTCCAGCAGCCGCTCCACCAGGCGGACCAGCTCTGCCGGGAGGTCCGGGCGTACCAAGGTCAGGATCGGGGGCCGGTCGTGCTGGTGCTGCTCGGAGAGTTCGTACGGGGTTCGTGCCGAGAAGGGCGGCTGCCCGATGAGGAGTTCGTACAGGATGCAGCCGAGGGCGTAGAGGTCGGCGAGGCCGGAGACGCGTTCGGCCCGGAACTGCTCCGGTGCCATGTAGCGGGCCGTGCCCACGCTGACGCCCGTGCTCGTCAGCCGCGTCTGGTCGGGATCGTCGACGATCGAACCCATGCCGAAATCGAGGATCTTGACGGTGCCGTCGCCGGTCAGCATCACATTGGCCGGCTTCAGATCCCGGTGGACGACTCCGGCGGTGTGAGCGGCCGTGAGGCCGGCGGCGATCTGCGCCCCGATGGCGGAGACCCAGGAGACCGGGAGCTGGGGTTCCTCGTCGATGAGATCGGCGAGGGGATGACCGTCCAGCAGTTCCATGGCCAGGTAGGGCAGACCACTGCCGCCCGGCGTCTCGTCGACGCCACCGTCGATGAGACGAGTGAGGTTCGGGTGGCCGTGGGAGAGCATGCGCATGATCCGCACTTCGCGGCGGAAGCGGTCGATCTCCGTGTTGGACCCCGAGGTGTCGACTGCGATCCCGGTCCGCCCACGCAGCACTGTCTTGATCGCGACTTCCCTGTGCGGGGAGTCGGGGGCAGCATGGAGATCTTCGGCTCGGTGTACTTCGCCCATGTTCCCGCGCCCGACGAATTCCGTGATCCGGAACCGCGTGTCCACCGTCTCCAGGGCCACTGCCCCTCCCCGTGTTGCACCCGTTACGCGCCAGATGGATACATTCCGGATGGAGTGTATACCAAGGGTTACCGTCGAGGGTTACACAGCTATGTTGACATAGTCAACAGGCACGGGTGGGTGGTGGCTTCATTCACAGGTGCTCCATTGACCGAGCCGTCGGCTGTCCCCCGGGCGGGATGGTCGCTGCTTCGGGGGCGGCCGCGACGCTCCGGAGAGAGGCGGTTTGCTTCTGCGTCAGGCTGCAGTGGGCCGCTCCAGGCTCCATGCACCCTCGGCTCGTCGGGGACGGACGACGATGAGGATGGTGGGGCACGATAGAGGCCGGGCTGTAGGTAGTTCCTTGTGCGTGGCCGTCCTCGGAATTCCGGGCCTCCGGGAAAATCAGTTGTGTGACCGCCATGGCCCCGAAACGTCCGACCTGTTGCTCGCCGTGACGCTCGAGGTCTCCGAACGGTTGCCTGATAACGTGGCAAATTTGCTCTGACCTGCGGCTTATCGTGATTCCCGCCAGGCTGACGTGATCTCGATGACGCACCACGTGGAGTACGTGGCCATCCTGGAGCCGATCCGCGAAGACGCCTGACCTGCGGCTTGGTGCTCTCCGCTCGCTTGATCTGCTTTCTCCCGCAGGTTGCCGCCGCGGGTGGTCCGGCAGCTCACCGAGCTGCCGGACTTCCGGGGCGCGGCAACCCGCGGGCGGGCCGGCTGTGCCGACCCGTGCGGGAGCGGTCAGAGGAAGAGCGGGTCCAGGGCTGCCTCCCCGGCCGGCACTCGCCAGGCGGGAACCCGCACCGCCCGTGCCACCGGCGCGGGCTTCGCCCCCCGGCCGCCGGACGGCAGCCCGATCAGCAGGTCACCGCGTGCGTGGGTGAGCCTCAGGTGGCGGGCGGGATCCTGCCCGGGCAGGGGGCCCGTGTCGATGAGCACCGCCGTGTTCTCCCCGGCCACCGTGAACAGCAGGTCCACCGGGTGCCCGCCGACCACTGCCGCGCGTTCCAGGTCGGTGATGCCACGGGTACCGAGGTACTCCTGGAGCCGGTCGGCGAGCTCCTCGCGGAATCCGGGCGATGCCGGGGGACCGGCCACCGTCTCCTGGTCTGCGGAAGCCTCCGCGCGCAACACCGTCGAGCGCTCCGAGAGCAAGGCCGGCAGCCCCGCCTGCCCCTGCCAGAAGCGATGGCTCCCCACCGTGATCAGCTGTGACTTCGCCCGGGTGACCGCGACGTTCCACAGGTTGACCTGGCTCGCCACCCAGTGCGTCGTCTTCGGCGGGGTGTTGCCCGTGGCCACCGGGCTCAGGACCATGACGTCACGCTGACCGCCCTGGAACGCGTGCACCGTACCGACCCGGACCCGGTCGTCACCGGCCCACACCCCGGCCAACGCCTCCTTCTGCGCGCGGAAGGGCGTCACCACTCCGACCGTGGCGTCCTCGGGCAGCCGTGCCAGCAGCTCGTCCACCGTCCGCCGTACCTGATCCGCCTCCGCCTGGTTACGCCAGGACCGGCCGCCGCTGCCGGCCGCCGACTCGCCGTACGCCACGTCCACCCAGCCGAGCACCGGAGCCGGATGGGTCGCTGCCGCCGGATCTACCGGTGGGACCTGCCTGCGGACATCGGTGAGGACCTGCAACTGGCCCGCATAGCAGTAGCCGTTGACCACGTCCGCGATCTGCGGATGGCACCGGTAGTGCTCGTCGAGCAGCAGTGCCGCCTCACCGTGCTGCGCCGCAGCGTGGTAGGAGGCGTACACGTGGTAGGCCAGTCGGTGGTCCTCCAGCTGCGCGGCGGTCAGGCCTGCCCGCACCCGGGCCTGCCGTTCCTGCTCCGGGCTGATCCCGGCAATGTGCCCGAGCTGCATCGGGTCGCCGATGATCAGCGCCCGCTTCGCCCGGAACAGCAGTGGCAGCACCGACGGGATCGAGCACTGGCTCGCCTCGTCGATCACCACGAGGTCGAAGAGCTTCGGGGCGAGCTCGAGCTGGCGCACCGAATGCGTACTGATGGCCCACGCTTTGAGGTGTGCCATCAGATTGCGCTGGCTCTTCTGAAAGCCGGAGCGTCGGCGCAGCGCCTGGAGCCGCTGGTTCATCAGCGACCGGCCTCGCGCAGTGGCCTCGGCGGCCGCGGCTCGTGCCAGCTCACCCGAGACTGCGGAGGACGCGGCGGCGTTCCCCAGCCGGGCCTGCTTCAGCGCGCCCTCGTCCCAGGCCAGATGCGCCGGTACGAGCTCCCGCAAGGCCCGCTCCACCGCCACGGTCTCTGCGAGGTCGAGCAGCAGCTCGGGCGGGACAGGGCGCTCCGTGACCCAAGCCGGCCACGAAGCACCGGATGCGCGGCCGGACGAACCCACGAGGGCTGTGAGAGCCCGCCCGCGACGCCACCCACCCAGGGTCAGCCGGCCGGCTCCGGCGGCCCTCCGGGCGCGCTCCTCCCAGCGGGCGAGCGCAGCCGAATTCGCGTCCGCCCAAGCGCCCTCCAGCAGCCGTACGGGTAGCGCGAGCCCGTCCGCCCGCCGAGCCCGCTCGCGGACCAGCTCCAGCAGGTGTGCCTCCTCGCCGATCCGACCTGCTGCCTCGGCCCGCAGTGCGGCCGTACGCGCCTGGCGGTTGCGCAGCTCACCGGCCACGGTCGCGGCGCCCCGGGCCGGGACAGCGACCGGTTCGGCCAGCAGTCCGGCCAGCTTCTCGGCCTCCCGTTCCCGGGCGTCCCTGTTTCCGGTCCGCATGAGCAGACCGGGCGAGATCTCGTCGCACCGCTCGGCCACCACGTTGACGGCCTCGTTGTTCGTGGACGCGACGAGTACGGACTGCCCGGCGGCGACGGCGGTCGCGACCACGGCCGTCACCACCTCGCTCTTACCGGTGCCGGGCGGGCCGGTCGCGACGGTGAGCCGGCGGGTCATCGCCGAGGAGATCACCTGCTCCTGGCTCTCGTTGCACGGGCCGGGGGAAACCACCGTCACGGCCGCCGCATCATGACCCGTCCCCTCACCCCGGTCGCCGCCGCCGGTCAGGAGAGCGTCCAGTGCAGTCCCCGCGATCTGGCCGGCGCGCGTGGACATCGTGAGCAAATTGTCGACCAGGCCCTCGGTCGCGACCCGCTCCATGCCGGAAGGCACCAACAGCACGGCGGCGTTGTGGGCGCCGGGCCGCAACGAGTCCATCACGGACCGCTCGCTGAGCGAAGAAAGGTCGAGGGGCTCCAGCTCCGGAACACCGAGTTCGTTCAGGAGCTCCCGGACCGCCTTGACCATCTGGGCGCCGTTGCCCTCCTGCCAGCTCGGCTGCCAGCGGGCCAGCAGTTCGGCAGCCTCGTCGTCGGACAGCAGCGCGGTGATCACACCGGTGTGCAGGGACGGGACCCCGCTCGGACGCAGCAGGTCGCGGCCGTTCTCGTCCGGAGCGAGCTCCATCGGCCGGACCAGCAGCGGTGCGATCCGCACCGCTGCCCGCCGACGACCGTCCCCGCTGCGTTCGGGAAGAGTGACCGCGGGATACCCGTACCAGTACTCCTGGAGCCCGGCCCCCTCGCCCTGCGCGCCTGTGCTCTTCGGCTTGGGCAACTGTCCGGGGGCGGGGAAGGAATGCCCTGACCCGGACTGGATCGCCTCCGAGCCCTGGCCCAGCAGGAAGTACGCGGAGCCCCGGCCGCTGTCGCGGTCCGGCAGCATGCCGGACGCCGCCTGGGCTCCGAGGCAGTGCGCGTAGTACCGCAGCAACCGCTGCGGGTCGACGCCTTCCCCGGCATCCTGGTCGACCAGCTGCCGCGCTTTCAGCAGCGTGGGGGAGACACCGTTTCGAGCGGCGGCCTGGGCCGGGTCGCGCGGCGCTTCGGGAAGACGGACGGGACGAGCGACCGAGCGGGCGAAGGGCAGTGAACGGGTGGCCCGGATCGTGGACTTGGTCGGCTGCTGGTCCTCAGGAACACCCTTGATCACCATCTGTGCGGTCAGGTACTCGAACAGGTCGTCCGGGGTGATCCAGCCGCCCGCCTTGATCCGCCCGCTCCGCAAGCCCTCCACGATCTCCCCGGTGAACCGGGAGGTACCGAGGGAAGACCCCGCCGGAGCCATGGCGGACGCGGCCTGAAGGGCGTCGGAGGCGGTGATGAAGTACACGCCGGTCGGGCGAAGCAGCGTACTCGAGGCAGGCCCTCCGCCGGTGTCGGTGGCGGTGTCCGGGCCGCCCTTGGCCGTCCAACCTTGTACGACGGACCCGCTGGAGCAGCAGTCCAGCAGCACCAGTTTCGACGCGGCCCGGCAAGAGGTGAGCATCCGCTCCAGGAACTCGGCCGGGACCGCCGTGCCCGGCAGGTCGTCAGGGTCGGCGTCCCGGGTCAGGAAGTACAGCTGCCCGTCGGCCTCGCAGAACTGGCCGTGCCCGCTGAAGTAGAACAGCGCCGTCTCGCTGGACTGCCGCTCCTCCAGGAACTGCTCGACGGCGTACAGCATTTCGGCGCGGGTCGGCTCGGCGACCACCGCACAGTCGTTGTACATGCCGATCTCGGTGCTCTCCAGCACCGCCTGCATGTAGTGCAGGTCGGCGCGGACGGGCGGCAGGTCGTGGTAGCGGTCGCTGTCGTACGTGGATACGCCGATGAGCATCGCGTACCGGTCGTTGTCGCTCACTGCGCCCCCGGCCCCGCCTCGCCACCGCCCTCGCCCCGGACCTCGGCCGCACCGCCCGCGAGGAATCGGTCGATCAGCTCGCTGTCGGCCCGGGCCTCTTTGCCGGACACGCGGAGCGTCGCCCCGTCCGCCCGGGTGATGACGACGGCTCGCTGGGGTACGCGGGCCAGCCAGACCTGGATGGCGGCGGCGACGAGCGATCCCCCGCTGAAGACCAGTCCGATCAGGTCGGCGACCGGGCCTCCCTTGAGGGTCTCGTCCTCGGGCTGCAAGCGCGGGATGTCCAGCGCGGCCCGCGGATCGGCCCCGGCGAGGGCGGCGAGCAGTTCGCGCGCTTCGCGCCGGGCGCGCAGCGGGTCCTCGTCGAGGATGGCGATACGGTGGCCGGCGGCCGCCGGGTCGGTGGTTGTGCTCACGCTTTTCGTCCCCCTAGGTCACCCGTGCGGCGGACACACGGACGGGCGAGCGTAGCGAAGACCCTCGGCGGCGAACCCGCCAATTTCCTAAAATCTGCTGGTCATTGGCGTGAAACAGTCATCTTCGCCCATGCGGTCCTGCCGGGCGCCCCGACTCCACGATCGAGGCATGGCTCAATGCCGGTTCCGCGGTGTTCTGACCCGAGCTGGCTGTCCGCGCCGTCAGTCGGTCGGGAGGGCCGTCATCCTGCCCTTCTCGCGCACGTACAGCCGGGTTCCCGACGGGTCCGGGGTCAGGGTGGTCGCCTTGGTTTCGTAGCGCCAGACCGGGCGGTGCGTGCGGAGGTCCACGGCTCGGACGCCCAGGGTGTCCAGGAAGTAGACGTGGTTCGGCGTGGCCACCGGGGCCACGTCGCGGTTGGGCGTGGACTCGCCCGCGGCGGACTTCTTCAGGGTGGTCTCGTGCCAGCGTTCTGCTCCGGTGCGGGCGTCCAGGGCGACGAGGCCGTGGGTGCCCTCGACGGCGTAGACCACGCCGTCCCGGACCGTCGGGATGCCGTAGCGGCGTTTGCCCGCGACCGGGCCCACGTCGCGGCCCTCGCCGAAGGACCAGGCGGGTTTGCCGTCCGAGAGGCGGAGGGCCTGGACCGTGGCCGCGCCGAGGTAGACGTGGTCGTCGTCCGTGGCCGGCTGGTCCGGGGTCGCGCCCGGCGCCGCCAGGGTCGCGGACCAGCGTTCGGTGCCGTTCGCGGCGTCGTGGTGGGAGACCCGCAGGTCGTCGCCGAGTTCGGCCCGCTGCCACAGCAGCACCCCGCCGCGTACGGCCCCCAGCCGCAGCACAGCTGGGTACTCGAGCTCGATCTGGTGCGGGGTGGGGCCGGCCGCCGGCCGGCGCCACAGCTCCTTGCCGGAGGTCAGGCTCGCGGCCACCACCCACCACTGCTCGCCTCCCGCGGTCTTCGCGTGCAGGAACACCGTGTCCCCGCTCGCGCCCAGGATCTGGGTCAGGGGGTGGGTGCCGTCGTACGCGGGCAGGCGAACGCGGGGCGGCGCCTCCTTGCCGCGTTCCACGTACTGCATGGGCAGCACGGAGACCGCGACCGCCTTGTCGGGTGCGGTGTCGGGGTCCCGCCTCCCGAGCCCGTACAGGACCTTGCCGTCGGTGCCGACCCGCCAGCGGTCCGCGTAACCGAGGAACTCCGTCTCGTCCTTGCCGGTCCGCGTGTCGACGGCCTCGACCGTGATCCCCGCGGCCGCAACCAGGACATCGCCCACGAACAGGGGCTCGGGGCGGACCAGGGGGATCGTCGCGTCGGCCCACCACAGCGGTTCGGGCGGCGGCTGGAGGAGGGGCTGCTTCTTCGCCGCGGTCTCCGAGCGGCTGTTGCGCCAGGCCCACCAGCCGCCGCCCGCAGCAAGTACGGTCCCGGCGACCGCCGCTCCGGCGCCCAGCGTCAGGAGCCTGCGCCGCGACATCCCGGTCTGCGCCGCAACGGCGGTATCCGGTTCCTCGGCCGGCGCCGCGAGCCGGGGCGGCGGCGCCTGCCACACCGCCGCGGCCCGCAGGGCGATGTCCGCGAGGACCGGCTGCGGAAGCCCGTCGGCGAAGACGGCCGCCTCACCGGGGGAGAGGAGCTCCGCCAGCTCGTCGGTGCCCGGCCGCAGGGCGGGGTCCTTGCTCAGGCAGCGGGCCAGCAGCGGCGCCAGTGCGACCGGGACGCCGCCGAGGTCGGCCTCCGCGTACCGCACCCGGTAGAGGAGGTCGGCGGCCTGGCCGCCGCCGAACGGGCCGTGCCCGGTGGCCGCGAAGACCAGGACGCCCGCGAGCGCGAACACGTCGCCGGCCGGAGTGTGTTCGAGGCCGCCGGCCTGCTCCGGCGACATGAAGGCGGGGGTGCCGGCCGCGGCCCCGGTGCTGGTCAGGCGTTCGTCGCCGAGGGCGCGCGCGATGCCGAAGTCGATGACCTTCGGCCCGGCGGCGGTGACCATGATGTTGGAGGGCTTGAGGTCGCGGTGCACCACGTCCGAGCGGTGCAACTGGCCCAGGGCCCGCGCGAGATCGGCGCCCAGCGACCGGACCGACGCCTCGGGCAGCGGACCGCCGAGGCGCACCGCCTCGTCGAGCTGCGGGCCGATCACGTACTCGGTCGCCAGCCACGGTGTCGGCGCCAGCGGGTCGGCGCCGAACACGCGCGCCCCGTACCGGTCGCCGATGACCCGCGCCGCGTCGGACTCCAGCCGGAACCGGGTGCGGAAGGAGGTGTCGGCGGCGATGCGGGTGTGCACGGTTTTGAGCGCGACCGTACGCCCGCCCGCCGACCGGGCCAGGTAGACCGTGCCCATGCCGCCGCTGCCGAGCCGGGCCAGCAGCCGGTGGCCACCGAGGTGCACGGGGTCGTCGTGCGTGAGCGGTGCGAGCGGGGACGGGAGGGGAGGCATCGGGGTCAGTGCACTTTCTGCGGTGATGCGGATGAGGCGAACTGCTGCTGTGCCGCCGGGAGTTCGGCGGCGAGCAGCCACGCGGACTGGGCGGCGAGCGCGGCGACGACGCGGCCCGGCAGTACGACCGGGGGAGCGGCGCCGTCGACGGCCGTGGCGGGTCCGGGGGAGGGCGGCAGCCGCGGGTCCGGGACCCGCGCCGGGGCGGCCAGCCCGCGCAGCAGCTCCCCGGCCGACCCGGGCCGGTCCGCGGGATCGCGCGCCAGGCAAGCACCGACCAACCCGCGCAACCCAGGCGGCAGTTCGCCCTGCTCGGGCACCGTGTGGCCGGTCGCCGCGTAGGCCAGTACGGATCCCAGCGCGAAGACGTCCCCGCCCGGGCCGGGGGCTGCGCCCGAGGCCAGTTCCGGAGCCAGACAGCCCGGGTCGAGCCCCGGCAGCCCGGCCCGGGGCACCCCGTCGGGAGCGGCGGCCCGCACGGCGCCGACGCAGGACAGCACCGGCCCGCCGGAGGTGACCAGCACGGCGGCCGGCGACAGCCCCGCGTGCGCCACTCCGCGGGCGTGCGCGGCGACGAGCCCCTCCGCGAGCGCGGCACCGAGCCCGCGTACGACGTCGTCGGGCAGCGGACCGCCGTAGGCGGCGAGCACCGCCGGCAGCGGCAGCATCGGCTCGTACGGGGTCGCGTACCAGGGGAAGCCGGCCGTGCCGCCGACCTCGGCGACGTCGAGGAACCGCGGCAGCCGCAGCCGCCGCGCGCCCTCGACCTCGACCGCCCACCGGGAGGGGTCGGCCCCGACCCGCGGTACGCCGACGAGGACGGTGCGCTCCCCGTCGGCGCTGCGCGCGAGGTAGCGGCGCTCGGGCACGGAGCGCTCGGCGGATTCCGCGTCGAGCCGCGCCAGGGTCGCGAACGGCCCGATCAGCGCGGGGTCGTCCTGCCGCAGGCGTTCCATGTGCGCGCTCTCCCCATTCGGTTGCCCGGCCCGAGCCCCGAGCCTAGGCGATCGTCAGTCCACGACCGGCAGGGCGGTCAGCTTCCAGCTGTTGACGGTGAACAGGCGGTTTCCCGCGCCGGCCATCGCCCAGACCCCGCGCGACTCGGGCGACCAGGTCCAGTACCGCTTGCCGCCGAAGGCGGAGTACGCCGAGACGCCCTGCCCCTCGCCCTCCACGGCGAAGACCGTACGGGCCTGCACCACGGGGGGTACGTGCGGCAGGGGGCCGTGGACGGCGCTGCCGTACGGGGTGGGCAGTCCGGTCGCGAGCCGCGCCTGGCTCATCGCCGTACCGTCCATGGCCCACAGGGACTCGCCGTACCGGACGGGCGGCCCCCAGCCGCCGCTGTCCTCCTTCGGGGGCTCCTTCGCGTCGGTCGGGTCCCACAGCTCGGTGCCCGTCCGGATGTTCAGCCCCTTCAGCGTCCGGCCGCCGAGGTACACCGCATCCGCCACGACGAGCGGCTGCACGGCGGACCGTGCCTGACTGACGACCTCCCAGATGGTGCCGCCCGTGGAGGTGTCGACGGCGATCACGGTGCCGTCGGCGCCGCAGACCACGAGCCGGTCCGGGCCGGCCGCGGCCCGTGCACCGGGTGCGGCCTTGGAGCCGGGCGCCCGCAGGGCGTCCTGCGCCAGCGCCACGGTCCAGCGGACCTTGCGGGTGCCGGTGTCCACGGCACGCAGCCGCCCGTCCCGGGTCACCAGGTACACGGTCGACGCGTCCGCGGCCAGGATGCGGTGGGTGTCGGCGGCGACCGTCCACAGCCGCTTGCTGGTGGAGGGTTCGAAGCACAGCAGCCCCCCGCCGGGACCGCCGGTGACGAATCGGTTGCCGGGCAGGGCGACCAGGCCGGCGGCGGGGACGGTGCCGGGCAGCCGCCACTTCTCCTTGCCGTCGGCCGTCAGCCGGGCCGCCAGCCCGCCCTCCTTCGCGGCGAAGACGACCACGTCGAGCAGCGGGAGCGGGGTGGTGACCACGCCGTCCACCGCCTGCGCCGCTACCGGCAGCGGGCCCCACAGCGGGTCCGGAGGTGTGCCGGACTGCGTGGAGAGCGAAGAAAGGGGCTGCGCGTTGTGGGCCGTGCCGGGCGGGGGGAGGGCTTCGTCGCGCATCAGCCACCAGGCGCCCGTCGCGCCGCCGGTAGCGGCCAGCGCGCCGCCGGCCGCCAGGGAGGCGCGCAGCAACCGCCTGCGGGACGGTCCGGTTCCGGGCCCCTGGCCGATCACCGTGGCGGCTTGCCGCTCGGCCTCGCTCCCGCGCCGCGCGATGTCCTGGGCGAGCGGCCCCGTACGCCAGACGCGGTCCGCTCCGCGCGGCGGTGCGAAGGCGCCCGCGATCTGCTCGGGGGTCGGTCGTCGGGCGGGGTCCTTGGCGAGGCAGGGTGCTATGAGCTGTCGCAACTCGTCGGGAACCCCGGTGAGTTGGGCCTCGCCGTGCACCACCTCGTACTGCACGGCGGCCACGTGCGTCCCGTCGAAGGCGCGCTGCCCGGTCGCCGCGTACGCGAGCACCGCGCCCAGCGAGAAGACGTCCGCGGCGGGACCCACGCGCCGGCCGAGCACCTGCTCGGGGGCTCCGTAGCCGGGGGTGGCCGGGACCTGGCCGGTGGTGGTGAGCGTCAGCCCGTGCTCGGGGCGGGCGATGCCGAAGTCGATGACGCGCGGCCCGTCGGAGGTGAGCACGATGTTGGCAGGCTTCAGGTCGCGGTGGACCAGTCCCGCGGCGTGGATCTCGCGCAGGGTGGTGGCGAGGGAGGCCGCCAGTGCGCGGACCGCGTCGGCGCCGAACGGCCCGTACCGGCGGACGGCGTCGTCGAGGGTGGGTCCGGTCAGGAACTCGGTGGCGATCCAAGGCCGGTTGCCGTCCTCGCTCATCGCGTTCAGGACGCGGGCGACGCCGGAGCTGGTGACGGCCTGCGCGGTGTGCGCCTCGCGGACGAACCGCTGGGCGAGGTTCGGGTCGTGCGCGAGCTCCGGCAGCAGCACCTTGACCGCTGCCGTCCGGCCGGCGTCGTCCCGCCCGAAGTAGACCTTGCCCATGCCGCCGGCGCCGAGGACGCCGAGGAGTCGGTACGGGCCCAGCCGGACCGGGTCGCCGGTGCCGAGAGGTTCCATGGGGTGCTGCTTCCTTCGCTTGGTCCGGTACGTCTGGGGCGGCGTCAGCGCTCGACGGGCAGGCCGGTGGGTTCCTTGATGCGCTTCATGATGATCTGGGAGTTGACCTCGGTGACGCCGGAGAGGGCCGTCAGTTTTTCGATCCAGAGGCGTTCGTACGCGCGCAGGTCCTCGACGGCGATGCGGAGGAGGCAGCCGGGGCTGCCGAAGAGGCGGTAGGCCTCGATGACGTCCGGGATGTCCTGCAGGGCCGCCTCGAAGGCCTCGACGGCGGCGCGGTCGCGGCGTACCTCGACCGAGACCAGCACCTCGAAGCCGCGGCCCACCGCCTCGGGGGAGATCACCGCGCGGTAGCCCTGGATCACCCCGTCCTGCTCGAGCTGGCGCACCCGGCGCATGCAGGGGGAGGGGGTCAGGCCGACGCGCGCGGCGAGCTCCTGGTTGCTGAGGCGGCCGTCCGCCTGGAGCTCGCGCAAGATATCCCGGTCAATCGCGTCCATTGCGCAATTATCACCTACTGGGTGGCGGAGAGCTGGGTTGAAGAGGCAATCGTATTGCGCATGGATGTCCGTATCATTGCTGCTTTCAGCACATGTGTACGAGAGACACGCGAGGGAAGGGCGGCCGCGGCCAATGGGACGGATCGTCGTCATCAGCACCGGCGGGACGATAGCCAGCCGCTGGCAGGGCTCCGGCTTCGCGGCCGACGCCGACGGCAGCGAGGTCATGGCCACCGCGCCGCTGCCCGAGGACATCACCGTCGAGGTGGTGGACCTGTTCAGCGTGAACAGCCCCCGGCTCACCACCGCCCACCAGCTCACCCTGCTGCGTACCGTGCACGAGGTGCTCGCCGACCCGGGCGTGGACGGCATCGTCGTCACGCACGGCACCGACACCCTCGAGGAGTCGGCCTTCCTGGTCGACCTGCACCACCACGACCCGCGCTCCGTGGTGTTCACCGGCGCGCAGCGCCCCATGGGCACCGCCGACGGCGACGGCCCGGGCAACCTGTACGACGCGCTGCTCACCGCGGCCGGCACGCGCGGGCTCGGCGTGCTGATCGCCTTCGGGGGGCGGGTCCACGCGGCCCGCGGCACGGTGAAGACCCAGGCGGTGGCGCTGGACGCGTTCGCCGACCCCTCCGAGCAACTGCTCGGGAAGATCGGCTTCGGCAAGGTCACCATGCTGCGCACCCCGCAGCGCCCGGAGCCGCTGCCGCTGCCCGCGATGCCGGAGCTGCCGCCGCGGGTGGACATGGTGATGCACCACGCGGACGGCGATCCGGTGCTCCTGAACGCGGCGGTCGCGGCGGGTGCGCGGGGCATCGTCCTCATCGGCACGGGCGCGGGCAACGCGACGCCGGAGATCGTGGACGCGGTGAAGGACGCCGTTGCACGGGGCGTACTGGTGGCGCTGACCACGCGGGTGGCCGCCGGGCCGGTGACGGAGATCTACACGCACGGCGGTGCGGTGGACCTGGTGGCGGCGGGAGCGGTCCCGACGGGGACTCTGCGGGCGCCGCAGGCGCGGATCGCGGTGCTTTCGGCGCTGCTGGCGTCCGGGGATGCGGCGGACCAGGTCCGTATTCTGCAGCGCAGTGTTTCTTCGGCGGGGTCGGCGCTGGTCACTGCCTGAGCCGGTTGGCGCTCCGCCGCGCGGTGCCGTCTCCCCGCCCCGCCCTTTCACCGTTTCTCGGGGCGAGCCCCGAACCCCCGTTGCGTCTGCGGCGCCGTTGCGGGGGCGCTCGCGCCCCCGCACCTCAAACGCCGGCGGGGCTCGACTCTGCCGGGCCGGGCCGTCAGTGGCCCGAGAACGCTGACAGGATGCGGTCCGCCGCCGAGGTGGGGGTGACCGTGCCCGCGCGGACGGACGCTTCCAGGCCCGGGGCCAGGTCGCGGACCGACGGACTGGCGCGCAGCCGCTCCAGGAGCTCGTCCCGGACCATCGACCAGGTCCACTCCACCTGCTGCGCCGCCCGCTTGGCCGCCAGCCGGCCCCCCGCGTCCAGCAGCCGCCGGTGCTGCTCCAGCCGGTTCCACACCTCGTCCAGACCCGCCGACTCCTGCGCACTGCACGTCAGCACCGGCGGAGTCCATGCCGCATCGGCGGGGTGCATCAGGCGCAGCGCGCCCGACAACTCCCGCGCCGCCGCCTTCGCGTCGCGCTCGTGCGGGCCGTCCGCCTTGTTCACCGCGAGGACGTCCGCGAGCTCCAGGACGCCCTTCTTGATGCCCTGGAGCTGGTCCCCCGTACGGGCCAGGGAGAGCAGGAGGAAGGAGTCGACCATGCCGGCCACCGTCGTCTCCGACTGGCCCACGCCGACCGTCTCGACGAGGACCACGTCGTAGCCCGCGGCCTCCATCACGATCATCGACTCGCGGGTGGCCTTCGCGACCCCGCCCAGCGTGCCGGCCGAAGGAGAGGGGCGTACGAACGCCGCCGGGTCCACCGACAGGCGTTCCATCCGGGTCTTGTCACCCAGGATCGAGCCGCCCGTGCGGGTGGACGAGGGGTCCACGGCCAGGACCGCGACCCGGTGGCCCAGCCCCGTCAGCATCGTGCCGAACGCGTCGATGAACGTGGACTTGCCCACGCCCGGCACCCCGCTGATGCCGATCCGCCGGGCCCGCCCCGCATGCGGCAGCAGCTCGGTCAACAGCCCCTGAGCGAGCGCCCGGTGAGCGGGCAGGGTGGACTCGACGAGCGTGATCGCGCGCGCGATGAACGCGCGCTTCCCGTCGAGCACCCCCTTCGCGTAGGCCTCGATGTCGATCTTCGGAGGCATCGGCCGCGCCTACAGCTCGTGGCCCAGATCCGCGGCCAGCCGCGTCACCAGGTCGTGGGCCGCGTCCGGGATCACCGTGCCGGGCGGGAACACCGCCGCAGCGCCCATCTCCAGCAGCGTCGGCACGTCGGCCGGCGGGATCACCCCGCCCACCACGATCATGATGTCCTCGCGCCCCTCCTCCGCCAACTGCTCGCGCAGCGCCGGTACGAGGGTCAGGTGGCCGGCTGCCAGCGACGACACGCCCACCACGTGGACGTCCGCCTCGACGGCCTGACGGGCCACCTCCGCCGGGGTCTGGAACAGCGGGCCGACGTCCACGTCGAAGCCCAGGTCGGCGAAGGCGGTCGCGATCACCTTCTGGCCGCGGTCGTGCCCGTCCTGGCCCATCTTGGCGACCAGGACGCGCGGACGGCGGCCCTCCGCCTCCTCGAACCGGTCGACCAGCGCACGCGTGCGCTCCACGTTCGGGGACTCGCCTGCCTCGGTGCGGTACACACCCGAGATCGTACGGATCTGGCTCGCGTGCCGCCCGTACACCTTCTCGAGTGCGTCCGAGATCTCACCCACGGTCGCCTTGGCCCGCGCCGCGTCCACCGCCAGCGCGAGGAGGTTGCCCTCCATGCCCTGCCCGGCGCCCCGCTCGGCCGCGTTGGTCAGCGCCCGCAGCGCGTCCTGCGTGACCGCCTCGTCGCGCTCCTCGCGCAGCCGCCGCAGCTTCTCGATCTGCTGGGTGCGCACCGAGGAGTTGTCGACCTTGAGCACGTCGATCAGCTCGTCGTTCTCCACCCGGTACTTGTTCACGCCGATCACCGGCTGGCGCCCCGAGTCGATCCGCGCCTGCGTACGGGCGGCGGCCTCCTCCACGCGCAGCTTCGGGATGCCCGCGTCGATGGCCTGCGCCATGCCGCCGGCCGCCTCGACCTCCTGGATGTGCTGCCAGGCCCGGCGCGCCAGGTCGTACGTCAGCTTCTCGACGTACGCGCTGCCGCCCCACGGGTCGATCGACCGGCAGGTCCCCGACTCCTGCTGGAGCAGCAGCTGGGTGTTGCGGGCGATGCGCGCCGAGAAGTCCGTCGGCAGCGCGAGCGCCTCGTCGAGGGCGTTGGTGTGCAGCGACTGGGTGTGGCCCTGGGTCGCCGCCATCGCCTCGATGCAGGTGCGGGTGACGTTGTTGAAGACGTCCTGCGCGGTCAGGGACCAGCCCGAGGTCTGCGAATGCGTGCGCAGGGAAAGGGACTTGGCGTTCTGCGGGTCGAACTGCTTGACGAGCCGCGCCCACAGCAGGCGCGCGGCGCGCAGCTTCGCGACCTCCATGAAGAAGTTCATGCCGATCGCCCAGAAGAACGACAGGCGCGGCGCGAAGGCGTCCACGTTCAGCCCGACCGCCTGCCCGGCGCGCAGGTACTCCACGCCGTCCGCGAGGGTGTACGCGAGCTCCAGGTCGGCCGTGGCCCCGGCCTCCTGGATGTGGTACCCGGAGATCGAGATGGAGTTGTACCGCGGCATCTTCTGCGAGGTGAACGAGAAGATGTCCGAGATGATCCGCATCGAGGGCTTGGGCGGATAGATGTAGGTGTTGCGGACCATGAACTCTTTGAGGATGTCGTTCTGGATGGTCCCGGCGAGCTTCTCGGGCGAGACGCCCTGCTCCTCGGCCGCCACGATGTAGAGGGCGAGGACCGGCAGCACCGCGCCGTTCATCGTCATCGACACCGTCATCTTGTCCAGCGGGATGCCGTCGAAGAGCTGGCGCATGTCGTAGATCGAGTCGATCGCCACGCCCGCCATGCCGACGTCGCCCGTGACGCGCGGGTGGTCGCTGTCGTAGCCGCGGTGCGTGGGCAGGTCGAAGGCGATCGACAGGCCCTTCTGACCGGCCGCGAGGTTGCGCCGGTAGAAGGCGTTCGACTCCTCGGCCGTGGAGAAGCCCGCGTATTGGCGGATCGTCCAGGGCTGGTTGACGTACATGGTCGGGTACGGGCCGCGCAGGTACGGGGCCACGCCCGGGTAGGTCCGCAGGAAGTCCAGGCCCTCCAGGTCGCGCCCGGTGTACAGCGGCTTCACGCCGATGCCCTCGGGGGTCTCCCACAGCAGGTCGCCGGCGGCGGTCCCGGTGGACTCCTTCACCGCCGCACGCCACTGGTCCTCGGAGCCGGCCGCGCAGGCGCCGCCGCCCAGGGCGAGCGTGGAGAAATCGGGGATGCTGCTCACAGAGCGACTCCCATCCGGTCGAGTACGGAGGACAGCACGGCGACCGCATCGCAGCCGGCGAAGACGTACTCGTCCACGGCGCCGGCCGACGTGCCGGGCTTGCCCGCGAGGAACACGGTCGTCGCACCGGCCGCGCGCAGGGCCTCGGCCACCGCCTCGGCCTGCTCCTCGTACAGCGCGTCGCTGGAGCACAGCACGGCCATGCCGTCCGCGCCGCTCGCGGCGTAGGCCTCGGCGGCCGTCGCCGGGTCCACCGACACCGGGTCGTGGACGGGTGTGACGCCGCCCGCCTGGAACAGGTTCGCGGCGAAGGTGGCGCGCGCGGTGTGCGCGGCCGCCGGGCCCAGCGCGGCGAGGAAGATCCGCGGGCGGTTCCCGGTCGCGGCCAGGTGCGCGTCGCTGCGGGCGCGCAGCGCCTCGTACGCCTCGTCGCGCCGTACGCGGGGCAGCCCGCCGGTGGGGCCCGCCGGGGCGGGCTCGCGGTCGAGGGGCTTCTCCGAGAGGAGCGGGAACTCGCTGACGCCGGTGACGGGTTCGCGGCGCTTGGCGAGCTTCTTGGAGCGCTCGGCCCAGGTCGCGGCGAGCCGGTCGGCGACCAGCCCTGAGCGCAGGGCGGCGGCCAGGCCGCCGGCCTTCTCGATCGTCTGGAAGAACTCCCAGGCGGCGTGCGCGAGTTCGTCGGTGAGCTGCTCGACGTAGTACGAGCCGCCGGCCGGGTCGATGACGCGGGCCAGGTGCGACTCCTCCAGCAGGATGGTGGAGGTGTTGCGGGAGATGCGGCGCGCGAAGGCGTCCGGCAGGCCCAGCTCGTGGTCGAAGGGGAGCACGGTGACCGAGTCCGCCCCGCCCACGCCCGCCGCCATGCAGGCGACGGTGGTGCGCAGCATGTTCACCCAGGGGTCGCGGCGGGTCATCATCACCGGCGAGGTGACGGCGTGCTGGCGCTGGGCGCCGGCGTCGGGGGCCCCGCAGGCCTCGGCGATCCGGGCCCACAGGCGGCGGGCGGCGCGGAACTTCGCGATGGTGAGGAACTGGTCGGCGGTCGCGGCGTAGCGGAACTCGAGCTGGCCGAGGGCGGCTTGGACGCCGAGGGTGCTGCTGCCGTTGCCGGCATCGGCATCGGTTTCGGCTTCGGTGAGGGCGCGGAGGTAGGCGACGCCGGTGGCCAGGGACAGCCCCAGCTCCTCGGCTGCGCTACCGCCGGCCTCGTGGTACGGCAGGGCGTCGACGGCGAGGGCGCGGACGCCGGGCCAGTGGGCGGCCGCCTCCCGGGCGAGCTCGACGGCGTCGGCCAGCTCCAGGGCCTCACCCGTACGGGCCTCGTGGCCCAGGGGGTCGGCGCCGAGGCTCGCGCGGGCGGCCTCGGGGGGCACACCGCGCTCGGCGTACAGGCGCAGCAAGGCACGGGCGGCGTCGGCGTATTCGGCTCCGGCGTCCAGGGACACGGGTGCCAGGTCGAGGTAGACGCCTTCGAGGGCGCGCGGGAGCGCGTCGACGGGGAGTCCGCCGGGTCCGCCCAGCGACAGCCAGAGGGAGGTGACCCCGTTCTCGAGGTCGGTGAGAACGGCCTCGTTCACCCGTGCGGGATCACTGCCGAGGTGCCGCTGCCGCACGTCCCAGCCGCCGGCGGCACCGCCGGCGGGGCTGCCGCCCCGGACGAACGGTGCGAACCCGGGGAAACCGGTTTCGTCGGCCGTTTCGGGCGCGGTGTACAGCGGGCGGGTGGTGAGCCCGTCCTCGAGCTTTGTGGACAACGCGTCTTCTGCAGCTTCGCCGGATACATCCTTGCCGGACTTGCGTAGAACGCCCTCTACCAGGCGCTGCCACTGCTCATGCGTCGCGTCAGGGAACTCGGCGGCCAAGGAGAGCCCGTCATCAGGCAGGACCGTCATGGCTCGAATGCTAGGGGGGTCACCTTGGGAACCACTATAACGACAGGGTGTGATCTCGCCCTCTCATGTGAGACGGGTCGGGTCACGAAAGAGCACCCTGGGCGGGCGGCCACCTGGCCCGTCCCCGGCGGGCGGGTTCGGCCTCGAGGGCATCCGAACCGGGGACGACGGACAGCGGTGTCGGCGAACGCGTGGCGGTCGCGTTGCAGGGGCATGAAATCCGGCCACCGTTTTCGGCCGCCGCGCAGTGTTGCGCGATGCGTTCCGGGGAGGGCATGGGGCCAGGTCAGAGCCGGTGTGCCGGGGTGGGCGGGAGCTTCGGGCCGGGGTCGTTCCGGCCTGCCGGGCAGGGCTTGACCCGTGTTCGGGCCGCTGACAGTCTCCGAGCCATGTCCGCGTTCGAGCTTCCCGCCCCGCGGCTCCACACCCCCGGCTCCTGTACCGCGCCGGGTTCGTGTCCGGGCCGCTGTCCGGCCCCGCGCCGCGCTTAAGCGCCGCCCCGGGCCCTGACCGTAGACCGTTCGGCCTTCCGCCGAACCGGCCATCGGCCACTCCGGCTCAGAACCGCCCGGCTCCGCGCCGCCCGCTCGCCGCACGCCTTCCGACCCTGGCGACGGGCGTCCGGTCCGACCGGCCACCGGCCCGGTCCCGGCCTCCGCTCACCAGCCCCGCCCACGGCTGCCCCCTGTCTGCGTCAACAGGCTTGCCCGTGCATTCCATTTCTCCGCGCGAAAACCAACCCGAGGGAGTCCTCATGAGCACTGCCACCCGTACCCAGCCCACCGTCACCCGGATCGGCGGGCGGATCGGTGCCGAGATCGGGGGTGTGCGGCTCGGTGGAGGGATCGGCGGCGATGTCGTCGCCGAGATCCGCGCCGCGCTCCTCGCCCACAAGGTCGTCTTCTTCCGCGACCAGGACCACCTCGACGAGGCCGGCCACGAAGCCTTCGCCCAGCTCCTCGGCACGCCCGTCGCCCACCCCACCGTGCCCTCCGCCGACGGCCGTTACGCCCTCGGCATCGACTCCCACCACGGCGCCCGCGCCAACCAGTGGCACACCGACGTCACCTTCGTCCCCGCCTACCCCGCCTTCTCCGTCCTCCGCGCCGTCACGATCCCCCCGTACGGCGGCAACACCCTCTGGGCCAACACCGCCACCGCCTACGCCAACCTGCCCGAGCCGTTGCGCAGCCTCGCCGACGGCCTGCGCGCCGTGCACTCCAACGCGTACGACTACGCCGCCCTCAGGCCCGACGCCCTCCCCGAGGCGCTGGCCCAGTACCGGGAGGTGTTCACCTCCACCGAGTTCCTCACCGAGCACCCCGTCGTCCGCGTCCACCCCGAGACCGGTGAACGCACCCTGCTCCTCGGGAACTTCGTCCAGCGGATCAAGGGCCTCACCGGCCGTGACTCCCGGGCCCTCCTCGACCTCTTCCAGGCGCACATCGAGAGCCCCGAGAACACCGTCCGCTGGCAGTGGCGGGCCGGCGACGTCGCGATCTGGGACAACCGGGCCACCCAGCACTACGGCGTCGACGACTCCGACGACCACGAGCGCACCCTGCGCCGCGTGACGGTGGACGGCGACGTCCCGGTCGGCCCGGACGGGGTCCCGTCCCGCCTGATCAGCCCGGAGGCCGTGCCCGACCCGTCCTTCGGCATCCCCTCCGGCGCATCCGCCGGCGTCTGACCCGCCCCGCCCGCCCCTCGTACGACGCCCCAAGGAGGCCCCGTGCCCACCCTGCTCGCCCTCTCCGGCAGCCCCTCCCCGCACTCCCGTACCGCCGTCGTCGCCGACCACGTCCTGCGCCGCCTCTCCCACGCCGGGTACGACACCGGCCACCTCGCCGTACGGGAGCTCCCCGCCGCCGACCTCCTCGCCGCCCGCCGCGGCGAGCCGGAGATCCGCCGGGCCCTCGAAGCCGTCGCCGCCGCCGACGGGATCATCGTCGCGACCCCGGTCTACAAGGCCTCGTACACCGGCCTGCTCAAGGCCTTCCTCGATCTGCTCCCGCAGGACGGGCTGGCCGGCAAAACGGTTCTGCCGATCGCGACCGGCGGCAGCCTCGCCCATGTCCTGACCCTCGACTACGCCCTGCGCCCCGTCCTCGCCGCCCTCGGGGCCCGGCACGTCACCGCCGGGCGGTTCGTCCTGGACTCCTCCGTGGAGCGCGGGGACGGCCCCGACCGGCTGCGGCCCGAGGCGGAGCTGGACCTCTTCCAGGCCGTCGACGAGTTCGCCGACGCGCTGAACGCCCGGGCCTCCGCCGCTTCCTTCGCGACGACCGCCCCGTAGCAGCCCCGAAAACCCCCGATTCCCGACAAGGAACCCCCATGCCCGCAGCCCTCGCCTCCACCTCCACCTCCCGACGCCAGTTCCTCACCCTGCTCGGCATCTCGGCGGCCGCGGTGAGCTGCGGCACGGCCACCGCCACCGGTGGATCCGCCAAGCAGGTCACGAACCTCAAGTACCAGGGGGCCGTCGGCGCGGTCCTGCTCCCCGAGCTGGCCGCGGACCTCGGCTACCTGGGCGGCCTGACCCTCGACTGGGTCGGCAACACCATCAGCGGACCCCAGGACATCCAGTCCGCCGCCACCGGACAGACCCACTTCGGCGGGGCCTTCAACGGCGCGATCGTCAAACTCGCCGCGAGCAAGGCCCAAATCCAGTCCGTCATCTCCTACTACGGCTCCGACAAGGACACCTACCTCGGCTACTACGTCCTGGAGGACAGCCCGATCCGCTCGCCCCGCGACCTGATCGGCAAGAAGGTCGGCATGAACACGCTGGGCGCCCACGCCCAGGCGCTGCTGGAGATCTACCTGGAGCGCAACGGCCTCTCCAAGGCCGATGCGGCGAAGGTCGAGTCCCTGGTGGTCCCGCCGGTCAACACCGAACAGGCGCTGCGGCAGAAGCAGATCGAGGTCGGCGTGCTCAGCGGAGTCCTGCGCGACAAGGCCCTCGCCGCCGGGGGCATACGTCCGCTGTTCAAGGACTACGAGCTGCTGGGCGCCTTCAGCGCGGGGTCGTACGTGATGACCCGGCAGTTCATCAAGGAGAACCCCGACACCGTACGGACCTTCACGACCGGCGTCGCCAAGGCCATCGAATGGTCCCGGACCACCCCGCGCGAGGAGGTCATCGCCCGGATGACCGAGATCGTCAAGAAGCGCGGCCGCAACGAGGACACCGCCACCCTCAAGTACTGGCGCTCGTTCGGGGTCGCCGAGACCGGCGGCCGGATCGCCGACAAGGAGTTCCAGCTGTGGATCGACTGGCTCGGTGAGCGCGGCGAGGTCAAGAAGGGCCAGGTCAAGGCCGCCGACCTGTACACGAACGAGTTCAACGACCAGGGGAAGGGCTGAGCACCGTGGCGAAGATCGTGTTCGAGTCCGTGACGAAGACCTTCCCGAGGAAGCAGGCCAAGGGCAGCAGGGCCGGGGCCCCCGGCGACGGCGGCAGCTTCACCGCCCTCGACGGAGTGGACCTCGAGATCGGGGCAGGGGAGTTCGTGGTGGTCGTCGGCCCCAGCGGCTGCGGCAAGTCCACCCTCCTCGACCTGCTGGGAGGACTGACCCGGCCCACCTCCGGCCGGATCCTCCTCGACGGGGAGCCGGTCACCGGACCGGGCCTGGACCGGGGCATCGTCTTCCAGCAGTACGCCCTGCTGCCCTGGCGCACCGCGCTCGGCAACATCGAGTTCGGGCTGGAGGCGACGGGCGTCCCCCGGCGTGAACGCACGGAGCGGGCCCGGGGGTTCCTGGACCTCGTCGGCCTGAGCGGTTTCGAGGACCGCCACCCGCACGAGCTGTCCGGCGGCATGCGCCAGCGCGTGGCGATCGCCCGGTCCCTGGCCTACGACCCGGACGTCCTGCTGATGGACGAGCCGTTCGCCGCGCTCGACGCGCAGACCCGCGAATCCCTCCAGGACGAGCTGCGCCGCATCTGGCAGCGCACCGGCAAGACCGTCGTGTTCATCACGCACGGGATCGAGGAGGCCGTGTACCTCGGGCAGCGGGTCGCCGTGATGACCTCCCGCCCCGGCCGGATCAAGGAGGCCGTCCCCGTCTCCTTCGGCGACCGGGCCACCGGCGCCGGCGGGGAGGAGCTGCGCTCCAGCCCGGAATTCGCCCGCTACCGCCACGAGATCTGGACCCTGCTCCACGACGAGGTGGCCCGCGCCCAGCAACTGGAGAAGGAGGAGGCCACCGTATGAGCACCGGAACCGATACGAAGAGCACCGCGGCCGGGGCGGAGGTCGGTCGGGAGAACCCCGGGCGCACCCATGCGCCCGCGCCGGTAGGGGATTCGGCGCCGGTACGCGAGGCCGCGCCGGTACGGGAACCCGCGCCCGTCCCGCCCGCCCCGCCGGCTCCCGCCCCGGCTCCGCCCGCCCCGTCCGCCCTGCGCGCGATTGCCCGGTGGCTGCGTGCGGCGGCCCTCCGCTCGGGGGCGATCGTCGCCCTGCTCGCCCTCTGGGAGGCCGCGCCCCGGCTCGGCCTCGTCGACGCCACCTTCCTCCCGCCGGTCAGCGAGGTCGCCGCGGCCTGGTGGGAACTGGCGGGCAACGGCCAGCTCGCCGAGCACACGCAGGCCAGTCTCGTCCGCTCCTTCGGCGGCTTCGGCATCGCCGTCGTCGTCGCGGTCCCGCTCGGCCTGCTCATCGGCTGGTACCGCCCCGTCGCGGCGCTGCTCGGCCCGCTGTTGGAGGTGTTCCGCAATACGGCGGCCCTCGCGCTGCTGCCGGTGTTCGTGCTGCTGCTCGGCATCGGGGAGACCTCGAAGGTCTCCATCGTGGTCTACGCGTGCGTCTGGCCGATCCTGCTGAACACGATCAGCGCCGTCGGAAACGCCGACCCGACGCTGGTCAAACTCGCCCGGTCCATGGACCTGTCGACACCGAGGCTGTTCCAGAAGGTGATCCTGCCGGCGTCCGTACCGGCCGTCTTCACCGGCATCCGGCTGGCCGGAGCCGTCTCGATCCTGGTCCTCGTGGCGGCCGAGATGATCGGCGCCAAGGCGGGCCTCGGCTACCTGATCAACGCCTCGCAGTACAACTTCGCGATCCCGGAGATGTATGCCGGCATCGTCACCATCTCCGCCATCGGCGTGGCCTTCAACCAGTTGCTGGTCTTGATCGAGCGCCGTCTCAGCCTCTGGCGGGTGCCGGCCGCTTGACGCCTCCGGGCCCGAGCCGCCGACGGGCCCGCCCGTCCGCCCCCGTCGGGCCCGGCAGCACCGCTCGCCCGGCGTACAGCCGTTCCGCTGCGCGGGGCTGTCCCCTACCCACCCTTCCACCGTTCCCCGGGCTCTGCCCGCGCCCCGCGCCTCAATCGCCGGCGGGGCTGGGGTGGGGCTCCGCCCGGACCCTGCGTCTCGATCGCCGGCGGGGCTGGGGTGGGGCTCCGCGCGGGCCTGCGCCTCAAATGCCGGCGGGGCCGGGGCTCTACACGGGCCCGCGTCTCAATCGCCCGGCGGGGCTGGGCTCAGGTCCGGCCTTTCCCACTCTCCGACCCAAGGAACACCACCATGACCGCACCCCGGACCCTCCACCTCAACGCGTTCCTCATGAACGCCGGGCACCACGACGCCGCCTGGCGGCACCCCGGCAGCAGCCCCGAGCGGGTCACCGACCTGCGGTACTTCCAGGAACTGGCGCAGACGGCCGAGCGCGGGCGGCTCGACTCGGTCTTCTTCGCCGACGGGCTCGCCCTCTGGGGCAAGGCCCGCTACAACGCCCTCGGCGGGTTCGAGCCGCTCACCCTGCTCTCCGCGATCGCCGCCGTCACCGACCACATCGGGCTCATCGCCACCGTCTCCACCACCTTCAACGAGCCGTTCCACCTCGCCCGCAAGTTCGCCTCCCTCGACCACATCAGCAACGGCCGCGCCGGCTGGAACATCGTCACCTCCGGCACCGTCGACGAGGCCCGCAACTTCGGCCGGGACGAGCACCTCGAGCACAGCCTCCGCTACGACCGCGCCCGCGAGTTCCTCGACGTCGCCACCAAGCTCTGGGACAGCTGGGAGGACGACGCGATCGTCCTCGACAAGGAGCGCGGCATCTACGCCGACACCGACAAGCTCCACCCCGCCGCCCACCGCGGCACGTACTTCGGCGTCGCCGGCCCGCTCAACGTGCCCCGCTCCCCGCAGGGCCACCCGCTCCTCGTGCAGGCCGGTTCCTCCGAGGACGGTAAGGAGTTCGCCGCCCGGTACGCCGAGGCCGTCTTCACCGCCCAGCAGACCCTCGCCGACGGCCAGACCTTCTACAAGGACCTCAAGTCGCGCCTCGCCAAGTACGGCCGTACCGGGTCCGACCTGCTCGTCCTCCCCGGCATCGCGCCCGTCATCGGTTCCACCGAGGCCGAGGCGAAGGCCCTGGAGCAGGAGCTGACCGACCTCCAGGTGCCGGAGTACGGGCTCGCCCAGCTCTCCGGCATGCTCGGCACCGACCTCACCGGGCACCCCCTCGACGGCCCGCTGCCCGAGCTCCCCGAGGAGCGGGACATCAACGGCAACAAGAGCCGCTTCACCCTCGTCGCCGAACTGGCCCGCCGCGACGGCCTCACCCTGCGCGAGCTGATCGCCCGCCTCGGCGCGGGCCGCGGCCACCGCGTCTTCGCCGGCACGCCCGAGCAGATCGCCGACCAGCTGGAGGAGTGGTTCACTCAGGGCGCCGCCGACGGCTTCAACATCATGGCGCCCGTCCTGCCGACCGGGCTGACCGCCTTCGTCGACCACGTCGTGCCGATCCTCCAGGAGCGCGGCCTGTTCCGTACGGAGTACACCGGCACGACCCTGCGCGAGAACTACGGCCTGCCGCGCCCCGCGAACCGGTACGCGCAGGCCGCCTCGTGAGGGGCCTCGGCAGCTGAGCGTGCGGAAGCCGCCGGAGTCTCGTGCTCCGGCGGCTTCCGCGTGTCGTCAGACCGTCAGGACGATCTTGCCGCGCGTGCGGCCCGCCGCGCTGAGTTCCCAGGCCTTCGCGGCCTCGGCGAGCGGCAGTGCGTGCTCCACGTTGACCGTGAGCTTCCCCGCGTCGGCCAGTTCCCCGAGGAACGTCAGGTCGGCGGAGTCCGGGCGCACCCACAGCTGGTGCGCGCCCTTGGCTGCGGCCTCGTAGTCGGCGATGGAGACCACCCGGCTGCGCTCCTTGACGAGCGACTGGAGGATCTCGACGGCGCCGTCCCCGAAGAAGTCCAGCCCCGCGTCGATGCCTTCGGGGGCGAGCGCGCGGATCCGGTCCGCGAGGCCCTCCCCGTACAGGACGGGCTCGGCGCCGAGCGAGCGCAGGTAGTCGTGGTTGTGCGCGCCGGCCGTGCCGATGACCCGCAGGCCGAGCGCGACGGCGATCTGCACGCCGAGCGAGCCGGTGCCGCCGGCCGCGGAGTGGATGACCACGGTCTCGCCGGCCTTGAGGCCCACGCGGACGAGGGACTGGTAGGCGGTGAGGCCGGCCAGCGGGATGCCCGCGGCCTGCTCGAAGGTCAGCTCGCGCGGCTTGCGGGCCAGCGTCCGGACGGGGGCGGTGACCACTTCGGCGTAGGTGCCGAGCTCGACCCACTCCTTGCGGACGTACCCGTAGACCTCGTCGCCGACCGCGTAGTCGAAGGTGTCGGGGCCGACGGCCTCGACGATTCCGGCGACGTCCCAGCCGGGTATGACGGGGTAGCGGACCTCGAGGATCGGGTCGAGATGTCCGGCGGCGAGCTTCCAGTCCACCGGGTTCACGCCGGCGGCCTTCACCCGGACCAGCACCTCGCCCGGACCGACCTTGGGCTGCGGTACGTCAACGAGCGTGAGGTTCTCGGAAGTTCCGTATGCGCTGTACGTGATTGCCTTCATGATCGTCCCCAACGGGAGCCCGTACGGACCTATTCCTCACGCGGGCAGGCTGTTGCGGTGCGAGCTGCGCCGGGCCGCGCTGAACAGGGCCTGGATCTGCACCCCGGACTGCTCGACGTCGTCGAGCGGCGAGGGGAACGGCAGTCGTACGTCGCGGTGTCCGCGCCGCTGCTCCAGGCGCAGGGTGATCCCGTACCGGTCCATGGCGAGCGGCAGTGCGCGGACGATCGCGCCGGCGGGCAGCGGCTGGACCAGGCGCAGCAGGAGGGTGACGAGTTCGGCGTGGTCGTCGAGGAGGTGCGTGAGCATCCCGCCCTCGAACGGGGCAAGGGGGTCGGGGCAGGCCGCGTCGAGCTCTTCGAGGCCGACGTACGAGCGGCCCTCCGCGGTCTCGAGGACGGCCCGGCCGAATTCCATGCAGGTGGAGTCGGCGCCTTCGTCCGTGGAGGGCGAGAGCAGCCGGCCCAGGATCGTGACGCGGGCGCGCACCCGGTCCCGTACGGGGGTGGGGGCGATGTCGGTGAACTCCAGCCGGATCGAAGGCCGGTACGCGCCGTCGCCGCCGGGCTCGCCGGGGTGCAGGTGCAGCCGGCCCATCGGGTCCGCCCCGTCGAGGTGGCGGACCTCGCTGCGCAGCCCGTCGGTGACCACGGTCATGGAGTGGGCGGCGACCAGGATCGAGCGGACCCGCTCGGCGTCGGTGGGCCGGCCGGCGGCCGCGGTGGCAGGGGCAGCACCGGACATGCGCATGCGGATCTCTCCATCGTCCTGGGGCGAGTGACTTAGGTATGCCTAACCTAATCTATTCGCTTGTGCAGGAGTACCCTGCGTCGCTCGTGTCGTTGTTGGGCTGAACGGGTGAAACACGAGAGGATGGCGGGATGCACATGAAGCGCACGGCCGAGGCGGCCCGGTGAGCAGGTACGACGTCACGGACGAACAGTGGGAGGGGCTCGCGCAGGTGGTCCCCCTGCGCAGTCGCAACGAGTGGCCCTCCCGGGTGGACCACCGCACGATCCCCACGGCGCCGGGAGCTGCTGCGGCGGAACAGCGGCGCTTCGTCGTGATCCGGGTCCAGATCTTCGCCGACGCCAGGGAGGTGGCCGAGTACCTGATCGCGCAGATCCCGGTGCTGCTCGACCTCACCGGCGCGGACAGCGAAGTGGCCAAGCGGATCCTCGACTTCAGCAGCGGCGTGGTCTTCGGGCTGGGCAGCGGGATGCACCGGGTCGACCGGAACGTCTTCCTGCTGGCGCCCGTCGGGACCGAGGTCGAGGGGATCGCGGCCGCCGCCGTCCCCCGATCGTAGGAAGGTCGCCAGGGCGGAACGGTTCGCCGAGCCCACCGGGGGCCCGGCGGGCCGTACCGTCCGGCGCATGGACGCCACCTTGGACGCGGCGGGGGCCTCTGCCCCTGTCGCGTTATCCGATGCCCCTGCCGGCCCGCGGGCCGACGCCACCTTGCCGTCCGACCGTGACGTGCCACCCGGCGCCGCCGCCCCGGCCGATGCCCACGGCGTGCCGGCCGATGCCCACTCCGTCCCGGCCGACGCCCACGGCGTCCCGGCCGATGTCCCACGGCCCGTCGTGCACCACCGGCCCGCCGTCACCGAGTTGCGGCTCTCCGCCTTCGGGGCGCACCGCGCGGCCGTCTTCCCGCTCGGGCCCGTGACCTTCCTGACCGGGCCCAGCGGCAGCGGCAAGTCCCAGGTTCTGGCCGCCTACGAAGCCCTGGCCGGGCTGGGATCCGGCGCCACCCTGGAGGAGGCGTTCCCCGACCCGCGGGCCCGGATCCCCGACCGGGCCCTGCCCGACGGCGAGGGGCGACGCGGGTTCCGCATCGGCTGCACCGTCGACGGCCCGGCCGGGCCCGTCCGCCTCGACCTCGCCGTCCAGGCCGAGCCCGCCCTGCGGATCGTCGGCGAACGGCTCTCGGTCGACGGGCAGATCCTGCTCAGCACCGCCCTGCGCGACCCCGGCCGACGCTCCGTACAGGCCTCCTGGCTGACCGGCGGGGCCATCGGCGTCACCCGGGCCCCGCTGCCCGACGACCGGCTCGGCACCGCCCTGCTCCCGCTGCGCGTGGCAGGCGCCACGGCCGGACAGCGGCAGGTCCTCGCCGCCGCCGAGCAGGTGGTGGTGGCCCTGCGCTCGGTGTTCCCCTGCGACCCGCACCCCGAGCGCATGCGCGCCCCCGTCCCGCCGGGCGCGGGCCGGCTGCTGGGCGACTGCGCCAACCTGGCCGACGTCCTGCGCCGTACCCGCCACGAGTGCGGCACCCGCCATGCGCTGCTGGCCGCGGCGGCGCGCACCGGCTGTTCGGGCCCGGTGCAGGGCCTGGACGTACGGGCTCCCGCGCACGGCCCCGTCACGGCGCTGCTGGACCGCGGCTCCGCCGGACCCGCCACGGAACTGGGACGGCTGGGCGCGGGCGAGCTCCGCTTCCTCGCGCTGGCGCTGGTCCTGCTGACCGGCCCGGGGGTACTGGCCATGGACCCGGTCGCCGAACTGCTCTCCGCCCGGCAGGCGCTGACGGTGCTCGCCGACGGATTCGACCGCGGCCTGGACCGGCGGCAGAACGCCGAGCTGCTGCGGCTGGCCCTGCTGTGCTGCGGCCGCGGCCATGTCCGCCTGCTCGCCGCGGTGGGGGAGGAGACGGGCGCGGCCGCCCGCGTGACCCCCGGGGTGACGGTGGTAGACCTGGGGCCATGAGCGATACCCACGACACAGAGCACTCCGATGAGCGGCTGCACCAACTGCAGCGGCGGCTGGCCGAGTTCGCCGCCGCGCGCGGCTGGGAGCCGTACCACACGCCCAAGAACCTGGCCGTGGCGCTGAGCGTGGAGGCTTCCGAACTGGTCGAAATCTTCCAGTGGCTGACCCCGGAACAGTCGGCGAAGGTCATGGAGAAGCCGGAAACCGCGCACCGCGTGGCCGATGAGGTGGCCGACGTGCTGGCGTATCTGCTGCAATTCTGTGAGGTTCTCGGGGTGGATGTGTTGGATGCGCTCGCCGCGAAGATCGAGAGGAACGAGCTCCGCTTCCCGGTGACGGGACCTCCGACATCGAATTGTCACTCTTCGGAGTGATGGCGTCGTCCACAACCATGTTTGTGTCCACAGATTTCCGAATACCCCTGGCTTTACTGGCCCATTGCCCTCACTCTGGGTAGTGGTGAGAACGGGTGGATGTCGTGCGGACGGGGGACGGCATATGGATGCGGTACGGCTCATCGCGGCCGGCCGGCACGCGCTGGCACAGAGCGGGGCGGCGATGGACATCGTCGGCGAGGCCTGGCAGGCCCAGGCGCTCGCGCAGGGGATAGGGAGCTGGCTGGCGGTCACCGGGCCGCCGGAGCTGAGATCGGAGGCACGGGGACTGGGTGAAGCAGGGGGCAGAGGCTGCGGGGTGCTCGACAGAGCCGCCCTGCGCGGCGAGGGCAGCCCGCCCGACCATCCACCGAGAGCGGCGCAGCTGACCGGGGTGGCGGATGTCCGCCAGGCTCTGCTCGGACTGCAGGCGTTGCTCGGCGAAGTGGGCATAGCCCTGGTCGGGGTGGCCTGCGCGACGGACGACGAAGGCCTGTACTGGCAGTGCATAGAGTCCATCGACGCAGCCGACGAATCGAGCGACCGGGTCCGGGGTGTCCTACGGCGCCTGACGGTGCGCGAACGGGGATCCGCCTCGGGCGTGGCCTGACGGGCGAGCGGGAGAACGGCGGCAGATCGGGGTCGAGGGTCCCGCCGCGCGCGACGGGACCCGCACGGTCAGTACGACCGGTAGGACGGGCGCTCGCTCTCGGGGGCACGGCTGCCCGGGGCCGGCGGCGTGCCGGGGGCGCGGTCCGTGGAGGACTGGAGATCGGCGTCGAGCTGCGACAGGTCGGCGTTCAGCGCCGCCATCAGCTCTTCCATCTGCTGCAGCAGGCCCTTCGGTGCGCCGCCCTGGGCGGCCGTCGCGGGCTCCTGACGTGCGTGGTCGTGTGCTGCCTGTCCGGTCTGTCCGTTCTCTTGGCGGGTCTCCGGCACGGCCTCGTGGGACATGGCGGCCTCCTCGGCCCTGGCCCTTCCACGACGGAAGGGGGCGATGAACGACCGGCGATGGGCCGCCGGCGCGCGGGCCGGGCGGTCCGGCTCCGTCCGAGCCAACGATCCCCGTCCGGGCTGGTCACTGGCCGGATGCGGGGTGGACCGCAGGGTTGACGCAGATTCACCCTGCCGGGGTGGGACGGGGGCGCCTGCCGGAAGCGGCCCGGGGAGGCAGGATGGGACGTATGGATCTCCGTATTTTCACCGAACCGCAGCAGGGCGCCAGCTACGACACCCTCCTGACCGTCGCCAAGGCCACCGAGGACCTGGGCTTCGACGCGTTCTTCCGGTCGGACCACTATCTGCGGATGGGCTCGGCGGACGGCCTGCCCGGGCCCACCGACGCCTGGATCACCCTCGCGGGCCTGGCCCGGGAGACGCGGCGGATCCGGCTGGGCACGCTGATGACGGCCGGCACCTTCCGGCTGCCCGGCGTGCTCGCCATCCAGGTGGCCCAGGTCGACCAGATGTCCGGAGGCCGGATCGAACTGGGTCTGGGCGCGGGCTGGTTCGAGGAGGAACACAAGGCGTACGGCATCCCGTTCCCGGCGGAGCGGATGGCCCGGCTCGAGGAGCAACTGGCCATCGTCACCGGCCTGTGGGCGACCGAGCCCGGCGCCACGTTCGACTACACCGGCACCCACTACCGGGTGGAGAAGTCCCCGGCGCTGCCCAAGCCGGCCCAGGCCAAGGTGCCCGTGCTCATCGGGGGCCACGGTGCCAAGCGCACCCCGCGCCTCGCGGCCCGGTACGCCGACGAGTTCAACATGCCGTTCGCGTCGATCGCGGACAGCGAGCGGCAGTTCGGCCGGGTGCGCCGGGCCGCCGAGGAGGCCGGGCGGGGCGCCGACGACCTCGTCTACTCCAACGCCCTCGTGGTGTGCGTCGGCAAGGACGACGCCGAGGTCGCCCGCCGCGCCGCCGCCATCGGCCGGGACGTGGACGAGCTCAAGGCCAACGGCCTGGCCGGCTCCCCGGCCGAGGTCGTGGAGAAGATCGGCGCCTACGCGGCCGTCGGCAGCTCCCGCGTCTACCTCCAGCTGCTCGACCTCGACGACCTGGACCACCTGGAGCTGATCTCGGCCCAGGTGCTGTCCCAGCTCGGCGGCTGAGGGAGGCGTACGACCGATGCCCCGCGCGTCCGGCCCGCTCGCCGAAGCCCTGGCCGCCAGGGTCGTCCTTCTGGACGGCGGGCTGAGCAACCAGCTCACCGACCAGGGCTGCGACCTGTCCGGCGGCCTCTGGTCGGGCCGGGTGCTCGCCGAGCGGCCCGACCAGGTGGAGGCCGCCCACACGGCGTACGCGCGGGCCGGCGCCGAGGTGCTGATCACCGCGAGCTACCAGGTCGGGTACGAGGCCTTCGCCGCCCACGGGCACGACCGGGCCGCGACCACCGCCCTGCTGCACCGCAGCGTCGCACTCGCCGCCCGGGCGGCCGAGGCCGCGGACCACGAGGTCTGGGTCGCCGCCTCGGTCGGCCCGTACGGGGCGGTGCTCGCGGACGGCTCCGAGTACCGCGGGCGGTACGGGCTGAGCGTGCGCGAGCTCGCCGCCTTCCACCGCCCGCGCATCGAGGCGCTGCTCGAGGCCGGCCCCGACGTCCTGGCCCTGGAGACCGTCCCGGACGCCGACGAGGCGGAAGCCCTCCTCAGCGTCCTCGCCGGGACCGGCATGCCCGCCTGGCTGAGCTACACCGTGGCCGGCGACCGCACCCGCGCCGGCCAACCCCTCCCCGAGGCCTTCGCCCTCGCGGCCGGGACCCCGGAGATCATCGCCCTCGGCGTCAACTGCTGCGACCCGGCGGACGTACTGCCCGCCCTCGAGGCCGCCGCCTCCGTCACCGCCAAGCCGCTCCTGGCCTACCCCAACGACGGCTCCGTCTGGGACGCGCCCACCGCCACCTGGCACGCCCCGCCCGCCCCCGCCCCCTGGCCCGTCGAGGCCTGGCGCACGGCGGGCGCCCGCCTGATCGGCGGCTGCTGCCGCATCGGCCCGGCGGGCATCGCCGCACTGGCCTCAGGGACTTCGGGGGACGGGACCGGTCAGGGGCGCCGGCGCGCCTGACACAGCGCCTGCCGCGAGCGCCTCGGGCACGTGCCCGAACCGGGATGCGCGGGCGGGGCGGCGGGCGGAGGGAGGGGGGAAATCCAGTGGCCCCCGGTATCGGGCGGCAGGCATGCTGAGCTGCATGTTCTTGACGATCTCCAGCACTGGCAGTGCTGAGCACCCGGCTACCGACCTGGGCTTCCTGCTGCACAAGCACCCCGGGAAGGTGCAGGCGTTTTCCACCTCCCACGGCGTCGCCCAGGTCTTCTACCCCGAAGCCACGGATGCGCGGTGCACGGCGGCTCTGCTGCTGGAGGTGGATCCCGTCGCGCTCGTGCGGCGCGGGCAGGGCAAGGGGCGGGGCGGGGCGCCCGACGCCGCGCTCGCGCAGTACGTCAACGACCGCCCGTACGCCGCCTCCTCGCTGCTCGCCGTCGCGCTCAGCTCCGTCTTCCGCAGTGCGCTCAAGGGCCAGTGCACCGCCCGGCCCGAGCTGCCGGAGCAGGCTCGTCCGCTGCGGATCGAGATCCCGGTGCTGCCCGCCCGGGGCGGGGCGGCCCTCGTGCACCGGCTGTTCGATCCGCTCGGCTGGGACCTCGTACAGGCCGAACCCGTACCGCTCGACGAGCAGTTCCCCGAGTGGGGGGACTCCCGGTACGTGCGGCTCGTCCTGGAGGGCGAGCTGCGGCTCGCCGACGCCCTGCGACAGCTCTACGTCCTGTTGCCCGTGCTCGACGACGCCAAGCACTACTGGGTCGCCCCCGACGAGGTGGACAAGCTGCTGCGCGCCGGAGACGGCTGGCTGGCCACGCACCCCGAGAACGGACTCATCAGTGCTCGCTATCTCGCCCGGCACAAACGGCTGACCCGCGACGCCCTGGAGCGGCTGGAGCTGGTCCGGCTCGCCGAGGTCGACGGCAGTGAGGTCGAGGAGCTCGACAACGCCGTGGCGGAGACCGACGAGAAGCCCGTGCCGCTCGCCGTGCAGCGCCGCGAGGCGATCCTCGGCGCCCTGCGCGCCGCCGGCGCGGCCCGGGTCCTCGACCTCGGCTGCGGACAGGGACAGCTGGTGCAGGCCCTCCTCAAGGACGTGGACTTCACCGAGATCGTCGGTGTCGACGTGTCCATGCGGGCCCTCGGCATGGCCGCCAAGCGGCTGCGCCTCGAGCGGATGGGCGAGCGGCAGAGCAGCCGCGTGCAGCTGCTGCAGGGCTCGCTCGCCTACACCGACAAGCGGCTCGCCGGGTACGACGCGGCCGTGCTCAGCGAGGTCATCGAGCACCTGGACCTGCCGCGGCTGCCCGCCCTGGAGTACGCGGTGTTCGGCTCGGCCCGCCCCCGCACCGTCCTCGTCACCACCCCGAACGTCGAATACAACGTCCGCTGGGAGACCCTGCCCGCCGGGCACGTCCGGCACGGCGACCACCGCTTCGAGTGGACCCGTGCGGAGTTCCGTACCTGGGCCGGCGAGGTCGCCGAACGCTATGGGTACGCGGCCGAGTTCGTTCCCGTCGGCGACGACGACCCCGAGGTGGGGCCGCCGACCCAGATGGCCGTCTTTTCGCAGATCAACACCGATATCCAGAAGGAGGGTGAGGTTGCATGACCACGACCGGCACGCGCGTACTTCCCGTCACCGACCTGTCCCTCGTCGTCCTGATCGGGGCCACCGGTTCCGGCAAGTCCACCTTCGCCCGCAAGCACTTCAAGCCCACCGAGGTCCTCTCCTCCGACTACTGCCGGGGCCTGGTCTCCGACGACGAGAACGACCAGAGCGCCAGCAAGGACGCCTTCGACGTACTCCACTACATCGCCGGCAAGCGGCTGGAAGCCGGCCGCCTGACCGTCGTCGACGCGACCAGCGTGCAGCCCGAGGCCCGCCGGCAGCTGGTCCAGCTCGCCCGCGCGCACGACGTGCTGCCCATCGCCATCGTCCTCGACATGCCCGAGGAGGTCTGCGCCGAACGCAACGCCTCCCGCCCCGACCGGGCCGGGCTGCCCCGCGCCGTCATCCAGCGGCACCGCCGCGACCTGCGCCGCTCGCTGCGCGGACTGGAGCGCGAGGGCTTCCGCAAGGTGCACGTGCTGCGTTCGGTCGAGGAGGCCGAGGCCGCCGAGATAGTGCTGGAGAAGCGGTTCAACGACCTCACCCACCTCACCGGCCCCTTCGACATCATCGGCGACATCCACGGCTGCTCCTCCGAGCTGGAGACCCTGCTCGGCAAGCTCGGGTACGAGGACGGCGTCCACCCGGAGGGCCGCACCGCGGTCTTCGTCGGCGACCTCGTCGACCGCGGCCCGGACAGCCCCGGCGTCCTGCGCCGTGTGATGGGCATGGTCGGGTCCGGCAACGCCCTGTGCGTGCCCGGGAACCACGAGAACAAGCTCGGCCGTTACCTCAAGGGCTCCAAGGTCCAGCAGACCCACGGGCTGGCCGAGACGATCGAGCAGCTGAGCCACGAGCCGGAGGAGTTCGTCCAGGAGGTCCGCAGCTTCATCGCGGGCCTGGTCAGCCACTACGTCCTCGACGGCGGCAAGCTGGTGGTCTGCCACGCCGGCCTGCCCGAGAAGTACCACGGCCGCACCTCCGGCCGGGTCCGCTCGCACGCCCTGTACGGGGAGACCACCGGCGAGACCGACGAGTTCGGCCTGCCCGTGCGCTACCCGTGGGCCGAGGACTACCGTGGCAAGGCGGTCGTGGTCTATGGCCACACCCCGGTCCCGAACACCGCCTGGATCAACAACACCATCTGCCTCGACACGGGCGCCGTCTTCGGCGGGAAGATGACCGCCCTGCGCTGGCCCGAGCGCGAACTGGTCGACGTACCGGCCGAGAAGGTCTGGTACGAGCCGGTCAGGCCGCTGGTCTCCGAGGCGCCCGGCGGTCACGACGGCCGCCCGCTCGACCTCGGCGACGTCCACGGGCGCCGGATCGTCGAGACCCGGCACCTGGGCAACGTCACCGTGCGCGAGGAGAACGCGGCGGCGGCCCTGGAGGTCATGAGCCGCTTCGCGGTGGACCCCCGGCTGGTCCCGTACCTGCCGCCGACCATGGCGCCCACCGCCACCTCGCAGGAGGAGGGCTACCTGGAGCACCCGGCCGAGGCCTTCGCCCAGTACCGCAAGGACGGCGTCGCCCAGGTCGTGTGCGAGGAGAAGCACATGGGCTCCCGGGCCACGGTTCTGGTCTGCAAGGACGCCGAGAGCGCCCGCGAGCGCTTCGGCGTCGACGGGCCGACCGGGTCCGTCTACACCCGCACCGGCCGGCCCTTCTTCCACGACCCCGAGGTCACCGAGGAGGTCCTCGCCCGGCTCCGCGGCGCCATCACCCGCGCGGGCCTGTGGGAGGAACTGGCCACCGACTGGCTGCTGCTGGACGGGGAGCTGCTGCCCTGGTCGCTCAAGTCCGCCGGCCTGCTGCGCAACCAGTACGCCGCCGTCGGCGCGGCCTCCCGCGCCGTCTTCCCGGACGCCCTCGCCGCCCTGGCCGCGGCAGCCGGCCGGGGCATCGACACCGGCGACCTGCTCGCCCGCCAGCGCGACCGGGCCGCCGACGCCGAGCGGTTCACCGACGCCTACCGGCGCTACTGCTGGACCACGGACGGGCTGGACGGCGTACGGTTCGCGCCCTTCCAGCTCCTGGCGGCAGCCGGGCGCTCGCTGGCCGGCGTACCGCACGACGAGCAGCTGTTCTGGCTGGACCGGCTCGTCGAAGCCGATGACCCCGACCAGCCGGCCGGCACCGGGCTGCTGCGCCGCACCGGCCGGATCCTGGTCGACACCGCCGACGAGGACTCCGTACGGGCGGCCACCGACTGGTGGCTGGAGCTGACGGCCGCGGGCGGCGAGGGCATGGTCGTCAAGCCGCTCCAGGCGTACGCCCGGGACGGCAAGGGGCGCCTGGTCCAGCCCGGCGTCAAGGTCCGCGGCCGCGAGTACCTGCGGATCATCTACGGGCCGGAGTACACGCGTCCGGAGCAGCTGGAGAAGCTGCGCCGGCGGTTCCTGGGGCACAAGCGCTCGCTGGCCCTGCGCGAGTACGCGCTCGGGCTGGAAGCCCTGGACCGGCTGGCGGGCGAGGAGCCGCTGTGGCGGGTGCACGAGGCGGTCTTCGGGGTGCTCGCCCTCGAATCGGAGCCGGTCGACCCCCGGTTGTGACGCAGAGGCCAGTACGCAGAGGCCACGACGCTGAGGCCAGGGCGCGGAGGACGGAGGCTGTGACGCGGACGGTGACGGCGCGTCGCACGCCGCCGTAAAGGTGAGGCCCCCGTACGGCCCCGAATTAGGTCGTATGGGGGAACTTTCCCGAAGAACGCCAGGAAAACCACCGGCGGGATCGTTCATCCAGGGCAGCGGAATGTCCGCAACCCTGGAAGGACGGAACGTCACTTATGAAGATGACCGCGCGCGGAAGCATTGCGGCACTCATGACCTGTATGGCCGCGGCCGGCGCGGCCACCCCGGCCGTGGCCGACTCGGTGCCGGTGGCCGTGCCACTGGACGCCGTGAAGACCACGCTGGGCGTGGACACCCCGCGCGTGGCCACCGCGGTGCCGGTGCCGGTCGTCGGCGCCCCGGAGGCTCCCCGGTACCACACGGGCGATCTGCTCCCCAACCCGATCCTCCCGGTGCTGCCGGTCAGCACCGAGCTCGGCAGCACCCTGGTCGGTGCGCCGGTGCCGAACCTGCTCGGCGACCCGAAGACGGACGGCGAGGGCACGCTGGAGTCCCCGGCCACCGGCCTGCTCGCCCGGACCCCCGGGGCGGTCGTCGGCGCCCCGCTGACGATGCCGAACGGCGACAACTTCGGGATCCCGGACCTGACCATGCCCAAGCTGGGCCTGACCACCCCGGAGCTCATCGGGACCCCGACGGCACTCCTCGGTCTGCGCTGACCCCGCGGGGGCCGACGGGCCTGCGGGGGTTGCCGGCTGCGCTCGGTCTCCTGAGCGAACGCCACATCAAAAAGCCGTCCGGTCTGCGAACGTGTACGCCATGGGATTCCATGTCGACTCCGAGACCGGGCGGCTTCGCCGCGTCATCCTCCACCGGCCCGACCTGGAGCTGAAGCGGCTCACACCGAGCAACAAGGACGCGCTGCTCTTCGACGACGTGCTGTGGGTGCGCCGGGCCCGCCAGGAGCACGACGGCTTCGCGGACGTCCTGCGCGACCGCGGCGTGGAGGTGCACCTCTTCGGCGACCTGCTGTGCGAGGCCCTGGAGATCCCGGAGGCCAGACACCTCGTACTGGACCGGGTGTTCGACGAGAAGGAGTACGGTCCGCTCGCCACCGACCACCTGCGCGCGGTCTTCGACCAGCTGCCGGCGACCGGGCTGGCCGAGGCGCTGGTCGGCGGGATGACCAAGCGGGAGTACCTGGAGCGGCACGCCGAGCCGGTGTCGGTGCGCTTCCACGCCATGGAGCTGGACGACTTCCTGCTGGGGCCGCTGCCCAACCACCTGTTCACCCGGGACACCTCCGCCTGGATCTACGACGGGGTGTCCATCAACGCCATGCGCTGGCCGGCCCGGCAGCGCGAGACGGTGCACTTCGAGGCGATCTACAAGCACCACCCGCTCTTCACCTCCTCGGGGGCCTTCCACTACTGGTCGCAGGGGCAGGCGGACTACCCCTCGACCATCGAGGGCGGGGACGTGCTCGTCATCGGCAACGGCGCGGTGCTGATCGGGATGAGCGAGCGGACGACGCCGCAGGCGGTGGAGATGCTCGCGCGCGGCCTCTTCGCGGCCGGGTCGGCGACCACCATCGTGGCGCTGGACATGCCGAAGCGGCGGGCGTTCATGCACCTGGACACCGTCATGACGATGGTGGACGGAGATACGTTCACCCAGTACGCGGGCCTCGGCATGCTGCGCTCCTACACGATCGAGCCGGGCGCCGGCCTGCAGGAGCTGAAGGTGACCGACCATCCGCCGGAGCACATGCACCGGGCGATCGCGGCCGCGCTCGGGCTGGACTCGATCCGGGTGCTGACCGCGACGCAGGACGTGCACGCGGCGGAGCGCGAGCAGTGGGACGACGGCTGCAACGTGCTGGCTGTCGAGCCGGGGGTGGTGGTGGCGTACGAGCGGAACGTGACGACCAACACGCACCTGCGCAAGGAGGGCATCGAGGTCATCGAGATCCCGGGCAGCGAGCTGGGGCGGGGCCGCGGCGGGCCGCGGTGCATGAGCTGCCCGGTGGAGCGGGACCCGGCCTGATCCGGAGGGGAACCGGAGGACCGGGCACCAGGAGGGCGGGCGTAGGAGCAGGAGGCGCAAACCGGAGGCCGGCGGACCGGTGGATGGGGGGCTGTATATCAATGCAGGACGGCGTATACACTTCCAGCATCCCCGTCAGCGCGACCCTGGAGTACCCCGATGGCCACCGACCTCGTCGGCCGCAGTTTCCTCAAGGAGCTCGACTTTTCAGCCGCCGAGTTCCGCGGCCTGATCGAGCTCGCCGCCGACCTCAAGGCGGCCAAGAAGGCCGGGGCCGAGCAGCGCCGCCTCCAGGGCAGGAGCATCGCGCTGATCTTCGAGAAGACCTCGACGCGCACCCGCTGCGCGTTCGAGGTCGCCGCCGCCGACCAGGGCGCCCACACCACCTACCTCGACCCGGCCAGCTCCCAGATCGGCCACAAGGAGTCGGTCAAGGACACGGCGCGGGTGCTCGGCCGGATGTTCGACGGCATCGAGTACCGGGGTGACAGCCAGGCGGCCGTCGAGGCGCTCGCCGCCCACTCCGGCGTGCCGGTGTTCAACGGGCTCACCGACGACTGGCACCCCACCCAGATGCTGGCCGACGTGCTCACCATGACCGAGCACTGCCCCAAGCCGCTGGACCGGATCACCTTCGCCTACCTCGGCGACGCCCGCTTCAACATGGGCAACTCGTACCTGGTGACCGGCGCGCTGCTCGGCATGGACGTACGCATCGTCGCGCCGAAGGCCTACTGGCCGGCCGAGTCCGTGGTGTCGGAGGCGCGCCGGCTCGCGGCCGCCAGCGGGGCCCGGATCACGCTGACGGAGAACGTCGCCGAGGGCGTGGCCCAGGCGGACTTCGTCGCCACCGACGTGTGGGTCTCCATGGGCGAGCCCAAGGAGGTCTGGGACGAGCGGATCGGCGCCCTGGCGCCGTACGCCGTCACGATGGACGTGCTGCGCGCGACCGGGAACCCCGACGTGAAGTTCCTGCACTGCCTGCCCGCCTTCCACGACCTGGGCACCAAGGTCGGCCGGGAGATCCACGAGCGGCACGGGCTGGAGTCGCTCGAGGTGACGGACGAGGTGTTCGAATCCGAGCACTCCCTCGTCTTCGACGAGGCCGAAAACCGGCTTCACACCATCAAGGCCGTGCTCGTCGCAACCCTCGCCCCGCCGGTCGGCTCCTAGTGGGGGCTGATGCCGGCCCGGCACCGCATAGTCATGCGGGCCGGGGCGGCAGGGCGCCTCACCCATGTGTCGCGTTTCTGTGACGGCAGTCACGATGCAGTGATACCGTCGATCGTGTGAGCCCCTTCATCGGTTCCACAGCAGCGACCGAACGGTGGCGCCACCTGCGGGTGACCCGGCAGGACGGCGTGGCCACCGTCACCCTCGACCGCCCAGAGAAGCTCAACGCCCTCACCTTCGGCGCCTACGCCGACCTGCGCGACCTGCTCGCCGAACTCTCCCGGGAGCGGTCCGTACGCGCCCTGGTGCTCGGCGGCGAGGGCCGCGGGTTCTGCTCCGGCGGGGACGTCGACGAGATCATCGGCGCCACCCTCGCGATGGACACCGCCCAGCTCCTCGACTTCAACCGGATGACCGGCCAGGTGGTGCGGGCCGTCCGCGAATGCCCCTTCCCGGTGATCGCCGCCGTGCACGGGGTCGCCGCCGGGGCCGGCGCCGTCCTCGCCCTCGCCGCCGACTTCCGGATCGCCGACCCCACGGCCCGCTTCGCGTTCCTCTTCACCCGCGTCGGCCTCTCCGGCGGCGACATGGGCGCCGCCTACCTGCTGCCCCGCGTCGTCGGCCTCGGCCACGCCACCCGGCTGCTGATGCTCGGAGAGCCCGTACGCGCGCCGGAGGCCGAGCGCATCGGCCTGCTCAGCGAGGTCACCGAGGAGGGCAAGGCCGGCGTACGGGCCGCCGAACTCGCCGCGCACCTCGCGGCCGGCCCGGCCCTCGCGTACGCGCAGACCAAGGCGCTGCTGACCGCCGAGCTCGACATGCCGCTGGCCGCGTCGGTCGAGCTCGACGCCAACACCCAGGCCCTGCTGATGCACGGCCGGGACTACGCCGAGTTCCACGCCGCCTTCACCACGAAGCGGCCCCCGGAGTGGAAGGGCAGGTAGCGCCATGGCTGCGGGCACCATGCGGGTCGGCAGCCCGTTGCGGGTCGCCGTCATCGGCGGCGGGCCCGGGGGCCTGTACGCCGCCGCACTGCTGGCCCGCCAGGGCCACACCGTCGAACTCTGGGAACGCGGCGCCCCCGAGGACACCTTCGGCTTCGGCGTGGTGCTCTCCGACGAGACCCTCGGCGGCATCGAAGCGGCCGACACCCTGGTCCACGCCGCCCTCGGCGCGGAGTTCGTGCGCTGGGACGACATCGACGTCGTCCACCGCGGGCGGCTGCTGACCTCCGGCGGCCACGGCTTCGCCGCCATCGGGCGGCGCAGGCTGCTCGAGATCCTGCACGAGCGCTGCGCCGGGCTCGGGGTGACGCTCCGCTTCCGCACCGGGGCGCCGGCCGCCGCGCTGCTGGCGGCCTCGTACGACCTGGTGGTCGCGGCCGACGGGGTGCACAGTGCGACCCGGCAGAGCGGCGCCGCGCACTTCCGGCCGACGCTGACGAGCGGGCAGTGCCGCTACATCTGGCTCGCCGCCGACTTCGCCTTCGACGCGTTCCGCTTCGAGATCGCCGAGACCGAGCACGGCGTCATGCAGCTGCACGCCTACCCGTACTCGGCGGACGCCTCCACCGTGATCGTGGAGATGCACGAGAAGGTGTGGCACGCCTCCGGGCTCGACCTGTGCGACGAGGACGAATCGGCCGCCCGCTGCGCCAAGATCTTCGCCGAGGCCCTGCGCGGCCGGCCTTTGCACGGAAACCGCTCGGCGTGGACGGAGTTCCGAACGGTCGTCAACGAACGGTGGTCCCACGGCAACGTGGTCCTGCTCGGCGACGCGGCGCACACCGCGCACTTCTCCATCGGCTCCGGCACCAAGCTGGCGGTGGAGGACGCGCTCGCGCTCGCCGAAGCCGTGGCCGCGCAGCCGGACGTGCCCGGCGCCCTGGCCGCGTACGAGGCCGCACGGCGCCCGGCGGTGGCCTCGACCCAGCGGGCCGCCGCCGCCAGCATGCGGTGGTTCGAGGAACTCGCCGGATACGTGGACCAGCCCGCCCGGCAGTTCGCCTTCAACCTGCTCACCCGCAGCCGCCGGGTGACCCACGACAACCTGCGGCTGCGCGACGAGCGGTTCACCCGGGCCGTCGAACGGGACTTCGGCTGCCCGGACGAGGACACCCCCCCGATGTTCACGCCCCTGAAGCTGCGCGGGCTGACCCTGCGCAACCGGGTCGTGGTCTCCCCGATGGACATGTACTCCGCGCAGGACGGCGACGGGACGCCCGGGGACTTCCACCTGGTGCACCTGGGCGCGCGGGCCCTCGGCGGAGCCGCCCTGGTGATGACCGAGATGGTCTGCGTGTCCGCCGAGGGCCGGATCACCCCCGGCTGCACCGGCCTGTACACGGCGGAGCAGGCGGCCGCCTGGACCCGGATCGCCGACTTCGTGCACACCTCCGCGCCCGGCACCGCGCTCGGCGTCCAGCTCGGCCACTCGGGTCCCAAGGGCTCGACGCGGCTGATGTGGGAGGGCATGGACGACCCCCTCCCGGAGGGCAACTGGCCGGTCGTGGCGGCCTCGGAGCTGCCCTACCGGCCGGGCGTCTCGGCCGTCCCGCGCGCGCTGACGGCGGAGGACCTCGCGTCGATCCGCTCCGACTTCGCGGCCGCCGCGGTACGGGCCGCCGACTGCGGGTTCGACCTGCTGGAACTGCACTGCGCCCACGGCTACCTGCTGTCCGGCTTCCTGTCCCCGCTCACCAACCACCGTACGGACGCCTACGGAGGCCCGCTGGAGAACCGGCTCCGGTTCCCGCTGGAGGTCTTCGACGCGGTCCGCGCGGTCTGGCCCGACGACCGCCCGATGACCGTCCGCATCTCCGCCACCGACTGGGCCCCGGGCGGTACCTCCGCCCAGGACGCGGTGGACATCGCGGCCGCCTTCGCCGCCCACGGCGCCGACGCCATCGACGTGTCGACCGGCCAGGTGGTGGCGGACGAGGCCCCCGAGTTCGGGCGCTCGTACCAGACCCCGTACGCGGACCGGATCCGCAACGCGCTGGGCGTCCCGGTCATCGCCGTCGGCGCCATCTCCTCCTGGGACGACGTGAACTCCCTGCTGCTGGCGGGCCGCGCCGACCTCTGCGCCGTCGGCCGCCCCCACCTGTACGACCCGCACTGGACCCTGCACGCGGCCGCCGACCAGTCCTACGCCGGCCCGGCGGCCCCCTGGCCCGCCCCCTACCGGGCCGGCAGCCGCAAACCGCCGGCCGGCCGCGGCTGAGGGAGGCGTCCTCCGGCCGCCCTCAGAGGGCGGCCACCTCGATGCGGTCCTCGACCGGGGTGTAGCCCAGGCGCTGGTAGACGCCGTTGCTGGTGGGGTTGCCCAGGTCCGTGAAGAGCAGCACCTCCGAGGCCCCGGCCGCGTGCGCCGCTTCGCTCACCGCGTACGTGACCCCGGCGGCATAACCGCGGCCGCGGAGCTCCGGCGGGGTGTACACGGGGCCGACGCGGGCGGCCGAGCCGATCGGGCGGAAGAACCCGGCCATCGACACCGGCGTCCCGGCGTCCTCCCAGAGCAGCATGCCCCCGTACGAGAGCCGGTCGCGAAGGAAGGCCTCGGAGGGGCCGCCCGGCTCCCCGGTCTCCCGCTTGAAGGCGCCGGCCCACTCCATCAGCAACGGCAGATCGGCCTCGGTGGCGGTCCGGGCCCGCCCGGCCGGGGCGGGATCCGGGGCCACGAGGCCGGCGAGCCGGTACAGGCGGTTCTCCTCGGTGACCTCGCTCGGCCTGCCCCAGGCCGCGGCCAGCGCCTCCGCGTCGCGGCGGCGGGCGGTCAGTGCGTCGACCCCGGCGAGCAGCGGCTCGGCGGCGAGCGCGGCCCCCAGCCCGGCGACGGCCTCGTCCGGCAGCGCCCCGATCAGCAGCGGGTGCGGCGGGGTGCACAGCAGGGCGCCGGTGACGCTCCCGTCGGCGCCGGTCCACCAGCCGAAGAAGGGCTCGGCGGATCCGTACGCGTCCAGGCCGCGCCGCTCCAGCGCGTCGGTCACGGTCAGCAGGGAGGTGTTGGCGACGGGCTCGCCGGCGACGGCCGGGCCCGCCGCGGCCAGGTAGGCCGCCAGGTCATGGGTGAAGGTCCAGGTCATGGCTCATGATGGCGCCGGATCGTTTCCCCGCGCACATCAGTTTCTCTCCGGCGAACCGGACGGCAAGACACCCCTACGGCCCCAGGAACCCCGCCCCGACGTCCCGCAGCCGGGCGTGCAGTTCGGCGAAGACCGCCGCCGCCCGGTCGCCCGGCCAGTCCGCCGGCAGCAGCTCGCGCGGCAGGCCCGGATCGGCGTACGGGAGGCGGCGCCAGGTGTCCAGCGCCAGGAGGTAGCCGCGGTAGGCCTCCTCCGGCGTCGGCGCCGGACCCGACTGCAAGGCGCGCAGCACCGGCTCGTGCAGGTCGAGGAACTCCTCGTGCTGCTTGGCCAGCGAGGTCAGGTCCCACCACCGGGCCACCGCCTCGGCGGTCGGGGCGAAGCCGAGGTGGCCGCCGCGGAACAGCTCCACGTACGCCGTCAGGTGCAGCCGGCCCAGGGTGTGCCCGGTCTCCTCGTACAGGTGGGCCGGGGCGATCCACACCCCCGGCGCCACCGCGCCGAAGCCGAGCCGGGCCAGCCGCGAGCGCAGCAGGTGCCGCTTGTGCCGCTCCTGCTCCGGCACGGAGAACACCGCCACCAGCCATTCTCCCGGCGGGTGCGCGTCGCGGTCCCCGTAGATCCGCCGGTCGCCGTCGTCCAGCAGCTGCCGCGCCTCCGCGGAGAGCCCGTACCCCGCCGAGCCGTCCGCGGCGCGCGAGGGCAGCAGGAAGCCGCGCCGCTTCAGCCGGGACACCGACGAGCGGACCGACGGGGCGTCCACGCCGGCCGCGCCCAGCAGGCGGACCAGCGCCGACACCGGGACCGGACCCTCGAAGGCCCGCCCGTAGGCTCCGTAGAACGTGACGATCAGGGATCGCGGGGTGTGCTGCTCGACCACGGGTTCACTCTAGGGGGCGTCTTGCCGATCAGGCCGGATCAGCTCCGTCTCGCAGCCGGAACCGCTGCAGTTTCCCGGTCGCGGTCCGCGGGAGCGCCGAGAGGAAGACGAAGGAGCGGGGGCACTTGTGCGGGGCCAGTTCCGCCCGCATGAACGTACGCAGGGCCTCTTCCGTCAGCGCCGCACCCGCCCTCAGGACGGTGTACGCCACCACGACCTGGCCGCGTCGCTCGTCCGGGCGGCCCACGACCGCAGCCTCCACCACGTCCGGGTGGCGCATCAGGGCTTCCTCCACCTCCGGGCCCGCGATGTTGTAGCCCGCCGAGACGATCATGTCGTCGGCGCGGGCGACGTACCGGAAGTAGCCCTCCGGATCGCGGACGTAGGTGTCCCCGGTCAGGTTCCAGCCGTCCCGTACGTACTCCTCCTGCCGCGGATCCGCCAGGTAGCGGCAGCCCACCGGGCCGCGCACGGCCAGGAGCCCCGGCTCGTTGTCCGCGACCGGCCGGCCGGAGGCGTCCACCACCCGTGCCTGCCAGCCCGGCACCACGCGGCCGGTCGTACCCGGGCGGATGTCCTCGTCGGCCGCCGAGATGAAGATGTGCAGCAGCTCGGTGGCGCCGATGCCGTTGATGATCCGCAGTCCGGTGCGCTCGTACCAGGCCTGCCAGGTGGCCGCCGGGAGGTTCTCGCCCGCCGAGACGCAGCGGCGCAGCGCGGACAGGTCGTACGCGCCCACGTCGTACGGGCCCAGGGTGTCCAGCATCGCCCGGTACGCGGTGGGCGCGGTGAACAGCACCGTGACCCGGTGTGCGGCGAGTGCGGGCAGCAGCCGGCGCGGGACCGCCTGGTCGAGCAGCAGTGCGGAGGCGCCGGCGCGCAGCGGGAAGACGACCAGGCCGCCGAGGCCGAAGGTGAAGCCGAGCGGCGGACTGCCCGCGAAGACGTCGTCGGGGCGGGGGCGCAGGACGTTGCGGGAGAAGGTGTCGGCGACGGAGAGCAGATCGCGGTGGAAGTGCATGCAGCCCTTGGGGCGGCCGGTGGTCCCCGAGGTGAAGGCGATCAGGGCCACGTCGTCGGCGGAGGTCTCGACGGCGCGGAAGGGCGCCTCGTGCCGGCCGGCCAGCCGCAGCAGGTCGTCCGGGGCCTCGCCGCCGTACGGGGTGATCCGCAGGCCGGGAACCTCGGCCTTGGCCAGGTCGTCCAGTGCGCCCACATGGCACAGCGCGTGCTGCACCCGGGCCATCGCGCAGACCGTGGCCAGCTCCTGCGCCCGCTGCTGGGCGAGGACCGTCACCGCCACCGCGCCCGCCTTCATCACCGCCAGCCAGCAGGCGGCGAGCCACGGGCCGGTGGGGCCGCGCAGCAGCACCCGGTTCCCGGGGACCACGCCGAGGTCCGCCGTGAGCACGTGCGCGAGGCGGTCCACGCGCTCGCGCAGCTCTCCGTACGACCACACCTCGCCCGTGCCGCTGCGGAAGGCCGGGCGGTCGGGCCCGAACCGGGCGACGGTGACGTCGAGCAGCTCGGCGCCGCAGTTGAGCCGGTCCGGGTAGGCCAGTTCGGGGAGCTCGAACAGCAGCCGCGGCCAGGCGTGGGGCGGTGGCAGGTGGTCGCGCGCGAAGGTGTCGGCGTGGGCGGAAGGCTTGAGCTCCAAGGCGGGTTCGCCCCCTTGCAACGGCAGCGGCCCCCGGGTGAGGGACCGAAGTGGCGGAGCAGGCCGTGCACGTGCGCTACGAGCGTATCGTGATGGTGACGGCAGTCAACAGGACGCGATAGAAGCGGGGATATTCGGATGACCGGATTCGCGCTCGGGGCGGAACAAGAGGAGTGGTGCGGGCACTTGCGCGCGCTGGCGGCGGACCGGCTGCGGCCGCTCGCCGACAAGGGCGAGCCGGGGCGGGTCAACCGTCCGCTGCTCGCGGCACTCGGTGAGCTGGGCCTGCTGGAGCGGGTCTTCACCTCGGGGGCGCTGGAGCTGTGCCTGCTCCGCGAATCCCTCGCGTACGGATGCACGGAGGCGGAGACGGCCCTTGCCCTCCAGGGCCTGGGGGCGCATCCGGTGCTCAGCTCGGGGACGCCGGAGCAGCGGGCGCGCTGGCTGCCGCAGGTGCGGGCCGGGCGCGCGGTGGCGGCCTTCGCGCTGAGCGAGCCGGGGGCCGGCTCGGACGCGGCGGCGCTGGCGTTGCAGGCCGTACGGGACGGGGGCGGGGGGAGCGGGAGCGGGCACGACGGCGCCGGCGGCTGGCGGCTCAGCGGTGAGAAGTGCTGGATCTCCAACGCCCCCGAGGCGGATTTCTACACGGTGTTCGCGCGCACCGGCGAGGGGCCGGCCGCCAAGGGCGTCACCGCCTTCCTGGTCCCGGCGGACCGCCCCGGCCTGTCGGGGGAGCCCCTGGACATGCTCTCGCCGCATCCGATCGGCCGGCTCTCGTTCGACGGGGTCCCGGTCGGCCCGCAGGACCTGCTCGGCGAGCCCGGCCGGGGCTTCCGGGTGGCGATGGACACGCTGAACCTGTTCCGCCCGAGCGTGGGGGCCTTCGCCGTCGGCATGGCCCGGGCCGCGCTGGACGCGACCCTGGCCTACACGGCGGCGCGGCCCGCGTTCGGCGGGGTGCTGGGAGACCTCCAGGCGGTGGGCCACCGGGTGGCCGAGATGGCCACCCGCACCGAGGCCGCCCGGCTGCTGGTCTACGCGGCGGCGGGCGCGTACGACGCCGGCTCGCCCGACGTCCCGCGCCGGTCGGCGATGGCGAAACTGCTGGCCACGGAGACGGCCCAGTACGTGGTGGACCACGCGGTCCAGCTGCACGGCGCCGTCGCCCTCCAGCGCGGCCACCTGCTGGAGCACCTGTACCGGGAGGTGCGGGCCCCGCGCATCTACGAGGGTGCGAGCGAGGTCCAGCGCACGATCATCGCGAAGGAGCTCTACCGGTGAGTCTCGAGCGGATCAACCCGGCGGAGCTCTCCCCGCCGGCGGGCTTCTCCCACGCCGTGGCCGCGAGCGGCTCCCGGCTCGTCTTCCTGGCCGGCCAGACCGCGCTCGACGCCTCGGGCAAGGTGGTCGGGGACACCCTGCCCGAGCAGTTCGAACGCGCTCTGGCCAACCTCCTGGCGGCGCTCGCCGCCTCCGGCGGCACCCCGGCCGACCTGGCCCGCGTGACGGTCTACACGGTCGACGTGGACGCATACCGCACCCACGCGCCCGAACTCGGCCGCGTCTGGCGCCGGCTGGCCGGCCGCGACTACCCGGCCATGGCGGTCATCGGAGTGGTCCGCCTCTGGGACGAGCCGGCCCTGGTCGAACTGGACGGTATTGCCGTACTCGGTGCGGCCGTATCCGAGTTGCCGGACCGCTGACCAGGTGGTTTTGACAGCGAGCCAGGGAGGGGTGAGGGTGGAAATGACCTTTTTGTAAGGAATGTCTCAATCCTCGGAGGTGCATGGTCATGCGCCGTGTCATCACCGCGACGATCGTGGCGGGAGCCGCGGGAGTCGCGCTCGGCCTGATGCCTGTCGGCGGGGCGTTCGCCGCGGGTCTCCCTCAGACCCAGCAGAACAACACGGGATGGTGCTCCGACGACTGGCGCGGGGACCACTGGCGTGACTGCTGCGACCCCTCCCGCTGGCACAACTGGAACGACCGCCCCAGCTGGTGCTGGGACAACGACTCCCGCAACGACAGCCGGCACAACGCGAACTGGCACGACAACTGGAACAACTGGGACAACAGCCGGTGGAACGACGGCCGCTCCAACCATGACAACCGGAACGACAACAACTGGGGCAGCGGTCACAACAGCGGCTGGAACGACAACGGGTCCGGCCGCGGCGGTGACGGTGGCGGCGGCCACGACGGTGGTGGCGGTGGCTACGGCGGCGGCGGTGGTGGCGACGGTGGCGGTGGCGGTGGCCACGACGGCGGCGGAGGGGGCGGCGGCGACGGTGGCGGCGGCGGCCACGGTGGCGGCGGCGGAGGCGGGGGTGGCGGAGGCGGTGGCGGCCACTGACCGGACCGCCGGCCACCCCGGCCACTGACCCCCGGCTTCACCGGCTCTCCAGCAGAGCCCCCATCCACTCCTCGATCCCCGCGACCGTGCGGGGCAGGGCGCCTGACATCAGTCGGGCGCCCTTCGCCGTGATGACCAGGTCGTCCTCGATGCGCACCCCGATGCCGCGCAACTCCGGGGGCAGGGTCTCGTCGTCCGGCTGCAGGTACAGGCCCGGCTCGACCGTCAGAACCTGGCCCTCCTCCAGGACCCCGTCCAGGTAGGTCTCCGCGCGCGCCTTCGCGCAGTCGTGCACGTCCAGGCCCAGCATGTGACCGCTGCTGCACAGCGTGTACCGCCGGTGCAGGTCGCCCCGCGCGTCCTTCAGGACGCCCCACTCCGCCAGGCCCTCCGCGATCACCCGCATTCCGGCCCGGTGGAAGTCCCGGAAGCTCGCGCCCGGGCGCAGCGCCGCCATGCCAGCGTCCTGAGCCGCCAGCACCAGTTCGTACACCTGCCGCTGCACGGGCGAGAAGCGCCCCGACAGCGGGAGGGTGCGCGTGATGTCCGCCGTGTAGAGGCTGTCGGTCTCCACGCCCGCGTCCAGCAGCAGCAGTTCGTTCCGGTCGAGCCGGCCGTCGTTGCGGATCCAGTGCAGGACGCACGCGTGCGCGCCCGACGCCGCGATCGTGTCGTACCCGGTGCCGTTGCCCTCCGCCCGGGCGCGCAGGCCGAAGACCCCCTCGATCCACCGCTCGCCGCGCGGGTGCGCCAGTGCGCGCGGCAGCGCCCGTACGACGTCCTCGAAACCGGCCGCCGTGTGGTCGACGGCGAGCTGGAGCTGCCCGACCTCCCAGGCGTCCTTGACCAGCCGCAACTCGGAGAGCGCGGCGGCCAGTTCGGTGTCGGTCGCGGCGTTGCGGCCCGCGGGGGAGCCGAGGTCGTCCAGGTGGGCGCAGCGCAGGCCGGTCAGGCGCTGCGCCTCCGCCAGGTCGGGGCGGCGGCCGACCCAGAACTCCCCGTAGCGGCGGTCCCGGTAGAACTCCTCGTTGCCGTCCGCGCGCGGGGAGCGGGGGCGCAGGTACAGCACGGCCTCGTGGCCGTGCGGGCCCGAGGGCTCCAGCACCAGGACGTGGCCCACCTGGTCCTCGCCCGTCAGTCCGGTCAGCCAGGCGTACGCGCTGTGCGGGCGGAAGCGGTGGTCGCAGTCGTTGGAGCGGACCTTGAGCTCGCCGGCCGGGACGATCAGCCGCTCGCCCGGGAAGCGCGCCGAGAGCCGGGCGCGCCGGGCCGGGGTGACCTCGTGCGCGGAGACCCGCGCGGCGTCGGGGAGGGGGGACGCCGCCCAGTCGGCGGCCATGAAGCGGGACAACTCCGGTGACACCGGCAGGTCGTGGCTGCCGATGTTGAGGCGGGAGGGGGTTTCGGTCACGGGGGGCTCCCTCAAGAAGATGCGAACTGGTGGGCGCACAGGTCTTGTCAGTGCAATTTCACATTACTATGTTACAGCTCACACCGCGGCACGTTAATCCCCGTCAAACGCCGCGTGACGCAGGGCAGTTCACGCATCTCACGCATCTCACGCAGTCCACGTATTTGCGCACCACTTCCCCCACCTCCCCTCCCAAGCAGGAGTCTTTGGTGTCTCAGCACAGAGCTGTGCGTACGTCTCTCCTCTCCGCCGCCGTCGCGGTGACGCTGCTCGCCTCGGCCGGCCAGGCCGTGTCCCAGACCGCCGAGCGGCCCGCGCCCGCCGCCCCCGCCGCCGTGCCCGGCACCTTCACCTCCGGTGCGCCCGCCCCGAACCCCTTCGACGAGGTCGACCACCTCGCCTCGCCCAAGGAGGCGGCGCCCGCCACGGCCCTGGCCCCCGGCGGACTGTCCGCCGACGGCCGCGTCCCCGGGGCCGCCCCGGCCGCCGCAGCTCCGGCCGAGCGCACCGAGCGCACCGAGAAGAGCCGCAAGCTCGCCGCCGCCCAGGCCGCGCCCACCGCGCAGAGCGTCGCCGCGGGCGTCCCCTGCACCCTCGACGGGATCACGGGCCTCGCCCCCGAGCAGTTCGCCGACTTCCTGGCCGACCCGGCCGTCACCGCCGACGGCTGTCTGCGCGGGCTGATCTGGACCTGGGACGCCCGCCTGGTGCCGGTCATGTCCGACGCGCACGTCCAGGCCGTCTCCCGCCGGATATCCGGCCTGGCCGCCGCCCACGACGGCCGGGGCTCCTCGCACCTGGAGGAGATGTTCACGTACCTGCACGCGGCCATGTACCACGACTTCTCGCGCTCCGAGATCGACCTCACCGACGCCGCGACCGTCGGCGCCATGAGCAAGGCCGTCACCGACTTCGGCAACGCGGCCCACACCTTCGACGCCACCGCCTCCAACGCCCGCACCCTGCGCGAGGCCCTGTACGCGACCGGCCCCGGCATGCGCCAGAGCCAGCTCGGCCTCGTCAAGAAGGTCCTGGCCACCATGGACGCCTCGCACCCCGCCACCAGCGGCGACGCGAACTGGGGCGGCGCCGCCCTCGCGGCCCTCACCGTCAACTACCTCGGCGTGTACCCGGGCAACGAGGACGACGCCTTCCACGCCGCGGTCAAGGCCGACCCCGCCTACCGGGCGGCCTTCAAGGCCTTCGCCGGATACACCCACCTCAAGGGCACCGCCAACGAGTGGGTGGTCCGCGACGCGGTCGGCGAGTACGGCCGCTTCGGCCAGATCGACGGCTTCCAGGACCAGATCGCCGCCGACCTCGGCGCCCTCCTGGAGCCGGTCAAGACCGCGTGGGGCAACGGCAGCGAGCCCTGGGCGAAGGTCGTCTCCTGGCTGAACACCTACAACGCGTGCAAGCAGTACGGGGTGTGCAAGGAGGACATCGAGAAGATGCTCTTCCCGAACACGTACACCTACGACAACGGCGCCATCAAGGTCCGCACGGCCCTCGACCGGGCCACCGTCGACCAGCTCTACTACGCGAGCAAGCAGGTCAAGACGCAGTTCCACCGGGTGCTCGGGACCGACCAGCCGCTGGCCGGCGACCCCAACACCACGCTGAACATCGTGCTGTACGCCTCCCGCGCCGACTACGTGACGTACCAGACGATGCTGAACGGCTACGGCACCAACAACGGCGGCATGTACATCGAGAACGGCGCCACCTTCTACACGTACCAGCGCCGCGTCCCGCAGGACTCCTCCCTCACCCTCGAGGAGCTCTTCCGCCACGAGTACACGCACTACCTCAACGGCCGGTTCGCCGTCCCCGGGTTCTTCGGCGAGGGCCCCTGGTACGAGGGCGACCGCACCACCGCCATGGACGAGGGCACCGCCGAGTTCTTCGACGGCGCCACCCGCGACAACGGCATCGCCGTCCGCAAGTCCCTGGTCAAGGGCATCATCAGCGACACCGCCGGCGGCGGCCCGCGGATGTCGGTCGAGCAGCTGCTGAACGCCACGTACGACGGCGACGGCTTCCGCTTCTACAACTACGCGGGCACCTTCTTCGAGTTCCTGTGGACGGAGAAGCCCTCGCTGCTGCGCGAGATGTACACCCACCTGCGGGCCAACGACGTCGCCGGGTACGACGCCTGGCGCCACCGGACGGGCGCGGACTCCTACCTCCAGCGCGACTACGACCGCTTCCTGGACGCGCAGATCGCCAAGGTCGACCAGCTCTACGTGCCGAACACCAGCTTCACGCCCAACGACCGGCTGCGGGACTCCGCTCTGGCGAACGTGAAGTCGGCCTTCGCGACCGCCACGTACAACACCCCGGACTGCGTGGAGAACGGGGGCCCGGGCAAGCGCCGGTTCACCTGCACCGGCCGGATCTCCTCGAACCTGAAGAACTGGCGCAGCGACGACCAGAACTTCAAGGACATGTCGGAGACGGTGGACTACTTCATCCTCGACCGGGCGGGCGCGGCCTCCAACAACCTGGCCGACATGAACTGCTCCTTCGGCCCCGTCGAGGTCTGGACCGACCACAGGGCGGGGACGTCGAGTTACAGCTGCGAGGGCCCGCTGCGCAGCTGATCCGGCGACCGGGCCGGTCCCTTCCGCAACGGGGGGAGGGACCGGCCCGCGGACCGGCCCGCGGACCGGCCGGAGGATCGGCCGGGCGACCTAGGCACCGACTAAAGAATGTGACATATTACTGCCGTGCCCAAGAGACATCCCCTGGACGTCGTGATCATCGGCGCCGGCGTCGTCGGAGCCGCGATCGCGTACTACGCAGCCCGCTCCGGACTCTCCGTGGCCGTCGTCGACCGCGGCCCCGTCGCGGGCGGCACGACCGGAGCCGGAGAAGGCAACCTGCTCGTCTCCGACAAGGAGGCGGGCCCCGAGCTCGACCTGGCCCTGCTGTCGGCCGGCCTGTGGCGCGAACTCGCCGCGGTCCTCCCGCAGGAGATCGAGTACGAGGCCAAGGGCGGGCTCGTCGTCGCCCCGGACGAGGCTTCGCTCAAGGCGCTGCGAGATTTCGCCGAAGGCCAGCGCGCCGCCGGGGTCGAAGCCGTCGAGGCGGGGGTCGACGACCTCCGCGAGCTGGAGCCCCACCTGGCCCCCGGGCCGGTCGGCGGGTTCCTGTACCCGCAGGACGCCCAGGTCCAGCCGGCCCAGGCGGCGGCCAGACTGCTCGCCGCGTCGGGGGCTTCGGTGCACCTCGGCGAGGAGGTGACCGGGATCCTCGCGGGGCCCGGGGGCGTCCGCGGGGTCCGCACGCGCGGTGGTGAACTCCTCGCCCCCGCGGTGGTGAACGCGGCCGGGACCTGGGGCGGCCGCATCGCGGAACTGGCCGGGGTGTCCCTGCCGGTGCTTCCGCGCCGCGGGTTCGTCCTGGTGACGGAGCCGCTGCCGCGGGTGGTCCGGCACAAGGTCTACGCCGCCGACTACATCGCGGACGTCGCCAGCGGCTCGGCGGCCCTGCAGTCCTCGGCGGTGGTGGAGGGCACGCCGTCGGGCCCGGTGCTGATCGGGGCCACCCGGGAGCGGGTCGGCTTCGACCGGTCCCTGTCGGTGGAGGCCCTGCGCCGCCTCGCCGCTCAGGCGGCGGCCCTCTTCCCCGTCCTGGCGGACGCCCGGGTCCTGCGCACCTACCACGGCTTCCGCCCGTACCTCCCGGACCACCTCCCGGCGATCGGCCCGGACCCCCGGGTCCCGGGGCTGCTGCACGCCTGCGGCCACGAGGGCGCGGGCATCGGCCTGGCCCCGGCCACGGGCGTCCTGATCACGGCCGCCCTGACGGGGGCCGAACCACCGCTCCCCCTGTCGCCGTTCGACCCGGCCCGCTTCGACCAGGCCCCGACCCGATGACCGCGCCCGGTACGGGTCCCCGCCGCGCGGGGCCGGGATCGTCGCCGTGCGGCAGCCGGCACGCCGAGTACGTACCGGCGCCGCCCGGGAAGATCCAGCCTCGCCGGCGTTCGAGGCACGGGGTCCGGGGCGGAGCCCCGGAAATCGGGAAGGGGCGGGGCGGGGAGGAGGCTCCGCGCAGCGGAACTCCGTACCGGCCCGCCCACCGCAAGCTGCTCAAGGAGAACGGCCGATGAGCCACACCCCCCGCACCCTCGTCGGCGGTGCGCCCGAGGCGACCTACGTCCTGCGCTTCGACGGCCGCGAGCTCACCGCCCAGGCGGGCCAGAGCATCGCCGCCGTGCTGTGGGGCGCCGGGATCCTCGCCTGGCGGACCACCCGCGAACGCGGCGCCCCGCGCGGGGCGTTCTGCGGGATCGGCAGCTGCTACGACTGCCTCGTCACCGTCAACGGCCGCCCGAACCAGCGCGCCTGCCTCGTCCCCGCCCGCCCCGGGGACACCGTCACCACCCAGGAAGGAACCGGCCATGCCGAGCTCGGCGTCTGACCCCGCAACGCCGGGCCCCCTGCCCGACCTGGCCGTCGTCGGCGCGGGCCCCGCCGGGCTCGCCGCCGCCGTCACCGCCGCCGGTCTCGGGCTGCGGGTCGTCCTGCTCGATGCGGGGGAGCGGCCCGGCGGGCAGTACTACCGCCACCCCGCGCCGGGGCTCGGGGCGGACCGTCCCGAAGCCCTGCACCACGGGTGGGCCGCCTTCGCCTCCCGCGAAGCCGCCCTCCGGGCACACGAGGCGGCCGGCCGGATCACTTACCTCCCGGCCCACCACGTCTGGACCGTCGTACCGGGCGGCCCCGCCTGGACGCTGCACGCCGTCGCCGGTCCCGACGAGGCGGCCGCGACCCTGCACGCCCGGGCCGTACTCCTCGCCACCGGGTCCTACGAGCGGCAACTGCCCTTCCCCGGCTGGACCCTGCCCGGAGTGGTCGGGGCCGGCGGGGCGCAGGCCATGCTCAAGAGCGGGCTCGTCCTGCCGGGCGAGCGGGTCGTCGTCGCCGGGAGCGGGCCGCTGCTGCTCGCCGTCGCCGGTTCGCTCGCCGCCGCCGGGGCCCGGGTGCCGGCCATCGTCGAAGCCGCCGCGTACAGCGGCTACGCGGGCCACGTCCCCGTCCTGCTGCGCAACCCCGGCAAGATCGCCGAGGCCGCCACGTACGGCAGCGCCCTGCTCCACCGCCACATCCGGCTGCTCACCCGGCACGCCGTGACCGAGGCCCACGGCGCCGACCGCGTCGAGGCCGTCACCGTGGCCCGCCTGGACCGGGACTGGCGGCCCGTGCCCGGCACCGGCCGCCGGATCCCCTGCGACGCCCTCGCCGTCGGTCACGGGCTCGTCCCCCAGCTGGAGCTGGCGACCGGCCTCGGCTGCGCCACCCGCCGCAGCGCCGACGGCACCGCCGCGCTGGCGCTGGACGGCGAGCAGCGGACCTCCGTCCCCGGCATCTGGTCCGCCGGCGAGACCGGCGGCATCGGCGGCGCCCAACTGGCGCTGCTCGAAGGGGAGATCGCCGCCCACGCCATCGCGGGCCGGCCCGCCCCCGCCGCCCTGGCCCGCCGCCGGGCCCGCCTGCGCGCCTTCGCCGACGCGATGGGCGCCGCCCACCGTCCGGGCGCCGGCTGGACCGACTGGCTCCGCGACGACACCGACGCCTGCCGCTGCGAGGAGGTCCCGGCCGGCCGGATCCGCGAGGCCGTCGCCGACCTCGGGGCGCGTGACGCCCGTACGGTCAAACTCCTCACCCGGGCCGGCATGGGCTGGTGCCAGGGCCGGATGTGCGGACCGGCCGTCGCCGCCCTGGCCGGGGAGGAACCCGCACCCGACCGGCGGCCCCTGTCCTGCCCGGTCCCGCTGCGCCACCTCGCCGAACTGCCTCCGGCGAACGGCTGATCGGGCGGTCCAGGCCCTTGTGGCCGCCTCACACCCACTAGTAAAATGTCACACACCACTCTAGGGAGCTCTCACATGACCGACGCGCACACCCCCGCGCCCACCACGGGTACGGACACCCGCACCCGCCCCTGGCACGGCATCATGGTCGCCACCGCGCTGCCCTTGCGGGAGGACCTCAGCGTCGACTACGACGCCTACGCCGAGCACGTCGCCTGGCTCGTCGCCAACGGCTGCGACGGCGTGGTCCCCAACGGCTCCCTCGGGGAGTACCAGACCCTCACCGACGACGAGCGGGCGCGCGTCGTCCGTACCGCCGTCGAGGCGGCCGGCGACGGCGCCCGCGTCATGCCCGGCGTCGCCGCCTACGGCAGCGCCGAGGCCCGCCGCTGGGCCGACCAGGCCGCCGAGGCCGGGGCGGGCTCCGTACTCCTGCTGCCGCCCAACGCCTTCCGGGCCGACGAGGCGACCGTACGCGCCCACTACGCCGAGGTCGCCCGCTCCGGGCTGCCCGTCGTCGCGTACAACAACCCCATCGACACCAAGGTGGACCTGACCCCCGCCCTGCTCGCCCGCCTGCACGGCGACGGCAGCATCGTCGCCGTCAAGGAGTTCAGCGGGGACGTCCGCCGCGCCTACGAGATCGCCGAGCTCGCCCCCGGCCTCGACCTGCTCATCGGCGCCGACGACGTCCTCCTCGAACTCGCCCTCGCCGGCGCGGTCGGCTGGATCGCCGGCTACCCCAACGCCCTGCCGCGCTCCTGCGCCGAGCTCTACCGGGCCGCCGTCGCCGGAGACGTCGCCACCGCGCTGCCGCTGTACAAGTCCCTGCACTCCCTGCTGCGCTGGGACTCCAAGACCGAGTTCGTCCAGGCCATCAAGCTGTCCATGGACCTCGCCGGACGCCCCGGCGGCGCCACCCGCCCGCCGCGCTTCCCCCTCACCGGGGAGACCGAGGCGGCCGTCCGCGCCGCCACCGAGAAGGCCCTCGCCGAGGGCCTCAACTAGTCCCCCCGTGGGGAACGGAAGACGGGAAGGGACTGGAATGCGCACGCGCCACATCTACCACGCGGTGGACTCGCACACCGAGGGCATGCCGACCCGGGTGATCACCGGCGGCGTCGGGGTGATCCCCGGCGCCACCATGGCCGAGAAGCGGCTCCACTTCATCGAGCACACGGACCACGTCCGGACCCTGCTCATGTACGAGCCGCGCGGCCACTCCGCGATGAGCGGCGCCATCCTCCAGCCCCCCACCCGGCCCGACGCCGACTTCGGCGTGCTCTACGTCGAGGTGTCGGGCCTGCTCCCCATGTGCGGCCACGGGACCATCGGGGTCGCCACCGTCCTGGTCGAGACGGGCATGGTGGAAGTCGTCGAGCCGGTCACCACCGTCCGGCTCGACACCCCGGCGGGGCTGGTCAGCGTCGACGTCCGCGTCGAGGACGGGGCGGCCACCGCCGTCACCCTCACCAACGTCCCCTCCTTCTGCGTCGGGCTCGACCTGAAGGCCGAGGTCCCCGGCTTCGGCACGGTCACCTACGACCTCGCCTACGGCGGGAACTTCTACGCCTTCGTCGAACTCGACTCCCTCGGGCTCCCCTTCGACCGGGACCGCAAGGACGACCTGCTCGCCGCCGGACTCGCCGTCATGGACGCCGTCAACGCCTCCGGCGACCGGCCCGTCCACCCCGAGAACCCCTCCATCGCCGGCGTCAAGCACGTCTACCTCGCCGCCCCCGGCTCCGACGCCCGCCGCTCCCGGCACGCCATGGCCATCCACCCGGGCTGGTTCGACCGCTCGCCCTGCGGTACGGGGACCAGCGCACGCATGGCCCAGCTGCACGCCCGAGGCCTCCTCGAGCTCGGCGCGGACTTCGTCAACGAGTCCTTCATCGGCACCGAGTTCACCGGCCGGCTGATCGGCGAGACCACGGTCGGCGGGCTCCCCGCCGTCGTCCCCACCGTCACCGGGCGGGCGTGGATCACCGGCACCGCCCAGTACTTCCTCGACCCGTCCGACCCCTTCCCCGCGGGGTTCCTCCTGTGAGCGCCGGGGCCGTCACCGTCCGGACCGTGGACTACCACACGGCAGGGGAGCCCTTCCGGATCGTCGACGTCGCCGCAGCCGGCCTGCCGCCCGTCCCCGGGGACACCGTCGCCGAGCGCTGCGCCACCGCCATCGGCCCCGGTGGCTCCGGGACGGCCCCGCGCCGCAGCCCGCTGGACGACGTACGGCGGCTCCTCGTGCAGGAGCCGCGGGGGCACGCCGGGATGTACGGCGGGTTCGTCGTGCCCCCGGACGACGACGGGGCCCACTTCGGGGTGCTGTTCTGGCACAAGGACGGCTACTCCACCGCCTGCGGCCACGGCACGATGGCCCTCGGCGCCTGGGCCGTGGACACCGGCCGGGTCGCCGCCCCGGACGACGGGGCCGTACAGGTACGCATCGACGTGCCGTCGGGCCGGGTCGCCGCGACCGTGCACCGCAGCGGCGGCCGCACCACCGGGGTCACCTTCCGCAACGTCCCGGCCCGGGTCAGCGCCCGCAAGGTGCCGGTGGCGACCACCCTGGGCATGGCGGAGGTGGACCTCGCGCACGCCGGCGCCTGCTACGCGTCCGCCGCCGCCCGGGACCTCGGCCTGGAGGTCTCCCGGGCTGCGCTGCCCGAACTGGTCCGGGCCGGGCAGGAGATCCGGGCGGCCCTGGCCACCCACCCGGGGACCTGGCACCCGGGCGGGCCGCTGCTCTCCGGGGTGTACGGGGTGGTCCTCCACGAGGAGCTGCCCGACACGCCCTTCGGGCCGCACCAGCGCAATGTCACCGTGTTCGCCGACGGGCAGATCGACCGTTCGCCCTGCGGCTCGGGAACCTCGGCGCGCCTCGCGCTGCTCGCGGAGGACGGGCGGCTCGGCGCGGGCGAGGACTTGCTCCACGAGTCGGTGGTGGGCACGGTGTTCACGGGCCGGGTGGTACCGGAGGGCTCCCGCGACGGCCTCGTCACGGAGGTCACCGGCACGGCGTACCGCACCGGCGAGCACGCGTTCGTGCTGGATCCGCAGGACGCCCTCGGCCCCGGGTTCCTGCTGTGATCCCGCAGTTCGGGGCCGAGGAGACGGCGGCGCTGCTCACCCCGGCCGCAGCCGCCGACGCGCTGGCCGACGTACTGCGGGCCGGGCTGGACCCGGAGGCCTGCCCGCAGCGCTCGGCGATGCCCGTGCCCGGCGGCGGCGAGCTGCTGCTGATGCCGGCCGCGGCGGGGGCGTACGCCGGGGTGAAGATCGCCGGCGTTGCGCCCGGCAATCCGGCCCGCGGCCTGCCCCGCATCACCGGCTCGTACCTGCTGCTGGACGGGCCGACCCTGCGCCCGCTGGCCCTGTTCGACGGCGCGGCGCTGACCGCCCTGCGCACCCCGGCGGTCTCGGCGCTCGCCCTGCGCCACCTCGCGCCGGCCGGGCGGCCCCTGCGGCTGGTGCTCTTCGGCGCCGGCCCGCAGGCGTACGGGCATCTCGAAGCGGTGCAGGCCGTGCGGGAGTTGGCCCAGGTCGTGGTGGTGGGCCGCGGCCCCGTGGCCGCGGAGAAGCTGGCGGAGCACGCACGCGCCCTGGGGGTCCCGGCCCGTACGGGCACCCCGGCGGACGTGGCGGACGCGGACCTGGTGCTGTGCTGCACCACGGCCCGCGAACCCCTCTTCGACGGGCGGTTGGTGGCGCGGGGCGCGACGGTCGTGGCCGTCGGCTCCCACGAGCCGGACGCCCGGGAGACGGACACCGCGCTGGTGCGGAGGGCGGCGGTGTACGTGGAGTCGCGGGCGGCGGCGCTGCGCGAGGCGGGGGACCTGCTGGTGCCGGAGGCGGAGGGGGCCATCGGACCCGGCCACATCAGCGGCACCCTGGCCGACCTGGTGACGGGCCGGATGCAGGTGGCCGGAGCCCCGAGTTGTCCACAGCTCTTCAAGAGCGTGGGCATGGCCTGGGAAGATCTCGCTGTGGCGGTGGCGATGTATCGCGCCGCGGGAGACACCACGGGTCGGGGAATAAGCGCAACGTGACATTGTACGCTGTTCCCCTGCACTCGGTGGTGCGAAGGGGTTTCGGAGGAACAGCAATGGGTGACCTGAAGCAAAACAGTCTGATCAAGGCCCAGGAACGGCTCCGCGACCAGGTCGGCCACGCCCTCCGAGCAGCCCTGATAGCGGGTGAACTGCGCCCCGGCAGCGTCTACTCGGCGCCCGGCCTGGCCGCCGAACTTGGGGTCTCCGCCACGCCGGTCCGCGAGGCGATGCTCGACCTGGCCCGCGAGGGCCTGGTGGAGCCCGTCCGCAACAAGGGCTTCCGGATCACCGAGGTCAGCGAGCGCGACCTGGACCAGTACACCGAACTGCGCACGATGATCGAGGTCCCGACCATCGGCCGGATCACGAAGATCGCGACGGCGGAGCAGCTCGAGGCGCTGCGGCCCATCGCCGAGGAGATCGTCACCAACGCCCGCGAGCACAACCTCATCGGCTACCTGGAGGCGGACCGCCGCTTCCACCTCTCGCTGCTCGCCCTGGCGGGCAACGACCGCCTGGTGGAGACGGTCGGCGACCTGCGGAAGCGCTCGCGGCTGTACGGGCTGACGGGCTTGGACGAGGCCGGCAAGCTGGTCTCGTCCGCCGAGGAGCACATCGAGCTGCTGGACCTGATGATCTCCGGGGACGCGGAGGCGGCGCAGGCCTGCATGGTCCGCCACCTCGGCCACGTCCGCTCCCTCTGGGCCCAGGGCCGCGACGAGCCGGTGGGCCGCACCCCGGGAGGCCTCGGCTCGGGCGTCTAGGGGGCGTCCTTCGGGTCGCGCCGGATCCCCGGGCTCAGCCGTCGAGCCAGCGCCGGCGCCCCGGGCCGGTCGGGTGCGTGCCGGTGACGCCCATGACCATCGAGTAGAGGCTGGTCTCGGCGGTGACGAAGAGGCGGTTGCGCTTGGCGCCGCCGAAGGCGATGTTGGAGACCGTCTCGGGGACGTTGAGCCGTCCGATCAGGGTGCCGTCCGGGTCGTAGCAGTGCACCCCGTCGTCCATCGCGGCGGCCCAGAGCCGGCCGCCGTCGTCGAAGCGGAGGTTGTCGAAGCGAGCCTTCCCGGGCGCCGCTTCGGCGAAGACCTCGCCCTCGGACAGTGTGCCGTCGTCGCGTACGTCGAAGACCCGGATGAAGCCCGCCCGGGTGTCGGAGACGAACAGCTGCCGCTCGTCGGGGGAGAAGACCAGGCCGTTGGGCGCGCCGAAGCCGTCGGCGACCAACTGCACGGCGCCGGTGGCCGGGTCGAGGCGGTAGACGTTGTTGGAGCCGATCTCGCTCTGCGCGCGGTGGCCCTCGTAGTCGCTGGTGATGCCGAAGTCCGGGTCGGAGAACCAGATCGAACCGTCGGACTTCACCGCCGCGTCGTTCGGGCTGTTGAGGCGTTTGCCGTTCCAGCGGTCCGCCAACACGGTGATGGTGCCGTCGTGTTCGGTGCGCGTGACGCGCCGGTTCCCCTGCTCGCAGGTGATCAGCCGGCCCTGGCGGTCGAGGGTGTTGCCGTTGGTGTGCCCGGCGGAGCGGCGGAAGACGCCGACGGCGCCCGTCTCCTCGTCCCAGCGCAGCATCCGGTCGTTGGGGATGTCGCTCCAGACCACCTGCCGCCAGGCGGGCAGGTAGATCGGCCCCTCGGCCCAGCGGCAGCCCGTGTAGAGGACCTCCAGTGCGTCATCACCGTTCATGCAGCGTCCGGTTCGGAACCGGTCGTCGAACATCTCGTACAGCCCGGGGCGCTGGCTGGTCATGGGCCTTTCCTTCCTGGCAGGCGTAGACCGAATGCGATCTGGTCCATGACGAAGATTGCAGGATGATCTATGGCTCACGCCAGAAGAACCAGAATGAAGAGGCGCGGATCACATTGATCGCCGTCGGCCGCTCCACCGTGAGCGCCCGCCCCCTGAGTCCTGTCTGACGCCCCCCAACGCGCCCCCGGCTGGCGGGATTTGGGCAACGGCTGGATAACGGCGGCGCCAACCCCTTGTCAGTACAATTTCACATTACTATGTTACCGGTCACATCATAGAGCGCGGCCCTTCACTGGAGTGACCCATGACCAAGCGCACCCAACTCGCCCTCGCCACCGCCCTGGTGGCCGCACTCGCCCTGGGTGCGTCGGGCTGCTCCGACCCCAAGAAGGGCTCCACCGGCGCCGGCGCGAGCAACCCCGCCGCCGCCAACGACGGCAAGATCCTCGGCGGCACCCCGGTCAAGGGCGGGACCCTGACCGTCCTGTCCAACCAGGACTTCGCCCACCTCGACCCCGCCCGCAACTGGGTCATGCCGGCCATGGACTTCGGCACCCGCCTCCTCTACCGCACGCTCGTCACCTTCAAGGCCGAGCCCGGCAAGGCCGGCGGCGAGCTCGTCCCCGACCTCGCCACCGACCTCGGCACCCCCTCCAACGGCGGCAAGACCTGGACCTTCACCCTCAAGGAGGGCGTGAAGTACGAGGACGGAACGCCGATCAAGGCGCAGGACGTCAAGTACAACGTCGAGCGCTCCTTCGCGCCCGACCTCACGGGCGGCGCCGACTACGCCGCCCAGTACCTGGCCGGCACCGAGGGCTACAAGGGCCCGCTCCAGGGCCGGCACCTCGACTCCGTCAAGACGCCCGACGACCGCACCATCGTCTTCGAACTCAAGCGCCCCGTCGCCGAGTTCTCCGCCACCGCCACCCTCCCCACCTTCGCCCCGGTCCCGCAGTCCCAGGAGAAGGGCACCCAGTACGACGCCCGCCCGTTCTCCTCCGGCCCGTACAAGATCGAGTCGTACGACCGCGACAAGAAGCTCGTCCTCGTCCGCAACGAGCACTGGGACCCCAAGACCGACACGGTCAGAAAGGCCTACCCCGACAAGTTCGTCGTGGTCATGGGCCTGAAGGGCGGCCAGATCGACGACCGCATCATCGCCGGCGAGGGCGCCGACGCCTCCACCGTCCAGTACATGGACATGCGCCCCGAGAGCGCCCCCAAGGTGCTGCCGAAGCAGGACGTCAAGGCGCGCCTGCTCGCCGAGTCCCAGGGCTGCACCGAGATGCTCGCCCTGAACAACTCCCGGGCGCCCTTCAACGATCCCAAGGTCCGCGAGGCCATGCAGTACGCCGTCGACAAGGAGGCGGTGATCACCGCGGGCGGCGGCCCGGCCCTCAACGAGGTCGCCACCGCCTACCTGCCCCCGGCGCTCTCCGGCGGCAAGCAGGCCGACACCCTCAAGATCGCCCCGGCGGGCGACCCGGCCAAGGCCAAGGAGCTCCTCAAGGCCGCCGGCAAGGAAACCCTCAAGGTCTCCCTCGCCGTCTCCACCGGCGACAAGAACAAGGCCGAGGCCATCCAGCAGGGCCTGTCCCGCGTCGGCGTCGAGGTCGTCATCGACACCATCGACCCCGGCGCGTACTACGACGTCATCGGCGACCTCTCCACCACCCCCGACATGACGCTCTCCGGCTGGTGCCCCGACTACCCGTCCGGCTCCACCTGGATCCCCTTCGTCTTCGACGGGCGCACCATCAAGGAGAAGGGCAACCAGGGCAACAACAGCCAGTTCCGCGACGAGGCCACCATGAAGCGGATCGACGAGATCAACGCCATGGCCGACGCCAAGCAGGCCAACCAGGCCTGGATCGACCTCGACGCCGAGATCATGAAGAAGTCCCCGGCCGTCCCGATCCTGCTCGAGCGCAAGCCGCTGCTCGTCGGCCCCAACATCGCGGGCGCCTACGGCCACCCCGTGTGGACCGGCACCATCGACTACGGCACGGTCGGCCTCAAGGACCCCTCGAAGAGCCAGGGCTGAGGAATACGGAGCCCTCGACACCATGACCACCACCGCACCCGGTGCCGGCGGCCAGGCGGCCCCGGCGCCGGCTCCGGGCGGGACACCGGGCGGGGCACCGGCCCCCGGCGCCGCCGAGGACGGGCCCGCGGCGGCAGCCACCGGCAGCAGCCCCTGGCAGCTCGCCCGCCGGGAGCTGCGCCGCCGCCCCGCCGTCCGCGTCAGCCTCTGCGTCGTCCTCCTCTTCGTCCTGATGGCCGTCACCGCCCCCTGGCTGGGCGCACTCGGCGGCTGGTCCCCCGAGGAGTTCGACAAGTCCGCCATCGACCCCTACCTCGGCGGCCAGCCCCTCGGCTCCCTCGGCGGGATCAGCCCCGAGCACTGGCTCGGCGTCGAACCCGTCACCGGCCGCGACCTGTTCGCCCGCGTCGTCCACGGCGCCCAGGTCTCCCTCCTCATCGCCTTCACCGCCACCGCCATCGTCGTGGTCACCGGCACCGCCGCCGGGATCGCCGCCGGCTACTTCGGCGGCCGCACCGACATGGTCCTGTCCCGGCTGATGGACCTGACGATGTCCTTCCCCTCGCTCATCTTCATGATCGCGATGCTGTCGGTGGCCAAGGACGTCAACCGGATCGTGCTCATGACCGCGGTCATCGGCGTCTTCGGCTGGCCCGGCGTCGCCCGCGTCGTCCGCGGCCAGACCCTCTCCCTCAAACACCGCGAGTACGTCGACGCCGCCCGCGTCGGCGGCTCGAGCTCCTGGCGGATCCTGACCCGCGACATCCTCCCGGGCGTCTCCGGCCCGGTCATCGCCTACACCACCCTGCTCATCCCCGGCATGATCAGCACCGAGGCCGCGCTCAGCTACCTCGGCGTGGGCGTGCGCCCGCCCACCCCGTCCTGGGGCCAGATGATCGCCGAGTCCGTCGCCTTCTACGAGACCGACCCCATGTACTTCGTCATCCCGAGCACCTTCCTCTTCCTCGCGGTACTCGCCTTCACCCTGCTCGGCGACGCCCTGCGCGACATCCTCGACCCGAGGGGCGGCCGCACGTGATCCTCTACCTCGCGCGCCGGCTGCTCGCCCTCGCGGGCGTCCTGCTCGCCATCGCCGCCGTCACCTTCCTCATCTTCTACGTCCTGCCCTCCGACCCGGCCGCGGCCGCCTGCGGCAAGACCTGCAGCGCCGAACGGCTGGCCGACGTACGGGAGTACCTCGGCCTGGACCAGCCGGTGTGGCGGCAGTTCGCCGACTTCCTCACCGGGATCTTCACCGGCCGCACCCTCGGCACCGGCCAGTACGCCGTCCAGTGCGACTTCCCGTGCCTGGGCTACTCGTACGAGAACTCCCTGCCCGTGTGGGACCTGCTGATGGACCGCCTCCCGGTCTCCGCCTCCCTGGCCGTCGGCGCCGCCGCGCTGTGGCTCGTCCTCGGCCTCGGCGCCGGGGTCACCGCGGCCCTGCGCAAGGACACCGCCACCGACAAGGCCCTGATGGTCGGCGCGGTCGCCGCCGCCTCGCTGCCGGTCTACTTCACGTCCGTGATGCTCATCTACGGGGTCATCCGCGTCGCCGGGCTCCTGCCCTACCCCACCTACCAGGCCTTCACCGACAACCCGGCCGCCTGGGCCTCCAACCTGCTGCTGCCGTGGACCGCGCTCGCCCTGCTCTACGCGGCCATGTACGCCCGCCAGAGCCGGGGCTCCATGATCGAGGCCATGGCCGAGCCGTACATCCGTACCGCCCGGGCCAAGGGCATGCCCGAGCGCACCGTCGTCGTCAAGCACGGGCTGCGCTCCGGGATGACCCCGATCCTCACCATCTTCGGCATGGACCTCGGCGGGCTGCTCGCCGGCGCCGTCATCACCGAGTCCATCTTCGGACTCCCGGGCATCGGGCGGCTGTTCTACGGGGCCCTGGTCAGCTCGGACCAGCCGGTGGTCCTCGGGGTCACGCTGCTCGCCGCCTTCTTCATCGTCGTCGCCAACCTCGTCGTCGACCTCCTGTACGCCGTCATCGACCCGAGGGTGAGGTACTGATGGCCGCTCTCCCCGACGCCCCGCTCCTCGAAGTACGTGATCTGCGCGTCACCTTCACCACCCCGCGCGGCTCCGTACGGGCCGTCGACGCGCTCGGCTTCACCGTGGAGGCCGGGCGGACCCTCGGCATCGTCGGCGAATCCGGGTCCGGCAAGTCCGTCACCTCGCTCGCGGTCATGGGCCTGCACCGGGGCGCCGAGGTCGGCGGCTCCATCGCACTGGCCGGGCAGGAGCTCACCGGCATGTCCGAGAAGGAGCTGTCCCGGCTGCGCGGCCGGAAGATGGCCATGATCTTCCAGGACCCGCTGTCCAGCCTGCACCCCTACTACACCGTCGGCGAGCAGATCGCCGAGCACTTCCGGGTGCACTTCAAGGCCGGCCGGGCCGCCGCGCGCCGGCGCGCCGTCGACATGCTCGGCGAGGTCGGCATCCCGGAACCGGCCCGCCGGGCCGGGGAGTACCCGCACCAGTTCTCCGGCGGCATGCGCCAGCGCGCGATGATCGCGATGGCGCTGGCCTGCGAACCCGATCTGCTGATCGCCGACGAGCCCACCACGGCCCTCGACGTGACCGTGCAGGCGCAGATCCTGGAGCTCATCGCCCGGCTCCAGCAGGAGCGCGGCCTCGGCGTCGTGATGATCACCCACGACCTGGGGGTGGTCGCGCGCGTCGCGCACGAGGTGCTGGTCATGTACGGCGGCCGGGCCGCCGAACAGGCCGGCGTCGACGAGCTGTTCGCCGACCCCGCGCACCCGTACACCCGCGGTCTGCTCGACTCGCTGCCCCGGCTGGACGACGCCGACGACGAGCCCCTGCGGGCCATCCCCGGCTCACCGCCCTCCCTGCTCGGGCCCGCCCCCGGCTGCGCGTTCGCCCCGCGCTGCCATCTCGCCGCCGCGGGCACCCCGGAGCAGCAGCGCCGCTGCGCCACCGAGCGGCCCGAGCCACGGCCCTACGGGATCGCCGGGCGTACGGCCGCATGCCATTTCACGGGGGCCGGGGTCGTGCCCGTCGCCGCGTCCGCCGCGTCCGCCGCGTCCGCCCCGACCGCCCCGGAGGCGTCCCGATGACCGTAGAGGCCCGCTCCCCGGACACCACCGCACGGCCGGAAGGTGCCGCCGGGACGGACCCGGCGCCGCCCGAGCCGCTGCTGTCCGTACGCGATCTCACCATGGCCTTTCCCGGCAGGCGCTCCGCGTCCGGGCGCCGGGGGGCGCCCGTGCGCGCCGTCGACGGGATCTCCTTCGATCTCGCGGCGGGCGAAACCCTCGGCCTGGTGGGCGAGTCGGGCTGCGGGAAGTCCACCACCGGCCGGATGCTGGTGCGGCTGCTGGAACCCACCTCCGGCAGCATCGCCTTCGACGGCCGGGACATCACCCGGCTCCCGCAGGGAAGACTCCGTCCGCTGCGCCGCCACCTCCAGATGGTCTTCCAGGACCCGCACTCCTCCCTCAACCCCCGCCAGACGGTGGCCCGGATCATCTCCGACCCGCTGCTCGTGCAGGGCTGGTCGGCCTCCGACGCGCGCCGCCGGGCGGCCGAGCTGATGGACCTGGTCGGGCTGATCCCGGAGCACATCGACCGCTACCCGCACGAGTTCTCCGGCGGCCAGGCCCAGCGCATCGGGATCGCCCGCTCCCTGGCCACGAGCCCCCGGCTGATCGTCGCCGACGAGCCCGTCTCCGCGCTCGACGTCTCCGTCCAGGCGCAGATCGTCAACCTGATGGAACGCCTGCGCCGCGAACTCGGCCTGGCCTACGTGTTCATCGCGCACGACCTGTCCGTGGTGAAACGGGTCAGCGACCGGGTCGCCGTCATGTACCTCGGCCGGATCGTCGAGATCGGCGAGAAGCGCACCCTGTACGAGAACCCCCAGCACCCGTACACGCGGGCCCTGCTGTCCGCCGTACCGCTGCCGGACCCGGCGGCCGAGCGGCGCCGGGAGCGGATCGTGCTGCTCGGCGACCCGCCGAGCCCGGCCGCACCGCCCCCGGGCTGCACGTTCCACCCGCGCTGCCCGAAGGCACAGGAGATCTGCCGGACGGAGCGCCCGCTGCTCCGGATCGCCGCCTCGCGCGAGGTGGCCTGCCACTTCCCCGGTGACTGACGGGGATCCAGGGGGAGAAGGAGGACCCCGGGCCGACACGATCGGCCCGGGGTCCTCCCGCCGTTCGGCCGGTGGCGCGCTGATGGCATGATCACGGCGTGACCAGCGACATCTCCCGGCCGGGCCCCGCGGCATGCGTCCTCTTCGACGTCGACGGGACATTGATCGACGCGGTGGCCAACCAGCGCCGCGTCTGGGCGGCATGGGCGGCGCGGTACGGACTCGACCCCGACGCGGTCCACCGCGTGGCACTGCGCACCCGTCCCCTGGAGACCTTCGCCGAGGTGGTCCCCGAACAGGACCCGGGCGCCTGCCTGGCCGCGCTGCACGAGCTGGAGGACGAGGACGTCCGCTCCGGTGTCTACGCCGCCTTTCCCGGCGCGCCGGAGCTGCTGTCCGGCCTGCCCCGGGGGCGCTGGGCCCTGGTGACCTCGAACTACGAGCACCGGGTGCGCGGGCGGTTCGCGCGGACCGGACTGCCGGTTCCGGGCGTGCTCGTGGACGCCGCCGCCGTCGCCGAGGGCAAACCCTCGCCGGTCCCCTACCTGCTGGCCGCGGAGCGCCTCGGTGTCAGGCCGCGGGACTGCCTGGTCATCGAGGACGCTCCGTCCGGCGTCGAGTCCGGGCTGCGGGCCGGCATGACGGTGTGGGGGGTGAACACGCCGGCCCCGGTGGACGGCGTGCACCGCCACTTCACGAGCCTGCACGAGGCGGTACCCGCCATCCTCGCCTTCGCGGCGGGATCCGCGTAGGCCGTCTCTTCCGGCTCTTGCCTCACCGGCACGATCAGAAAGAGGCGACCTAGGCGAGCTCCCGGCGGAAGAACTCCAGTTCCAGCGTCGTGATCTTCTCCCGGGTGCCGTTCGGGGTCATGTGGGTGACGCCCGGGAGGGCCAGGAGCTGGTGCGGGCGGCCCGCGTCCGTCAGGGCCTGCGAGAGGCGCAGGGTGTGCGAGGGGTGGACGTTGTCGTCGGCCAGGCCCGTGATCAGCAGCAGCGGCCGGGCCAGGTTCGGGGCGTCGGGGACGAGGGAGTCCCGCTCGTAGACGTCCGGGTGGTCCTCGGGGAGTCCCAGGTACCGCTCGGTGTACGCCGTGTCGTAGTGCCGGAAGTCGGTGGGCGCGGCCCCGGCGGCCGCCGCGTGGAAGACGTCCGGGCGGCGCAGCACCGCCATCGCGGACAGGTAGCCGCCGTACGACCAGCCGCGTACCCCGACCCGGCCGAGGTCCAGGTCCGGGTGGCGCAGGGCGAGCGCGTGCAGGGCGGCGACCTGGTCGTCCAGGGTGACCTCGGAGAACCCGCGGTACACGGCGTGGGTGAAGGCGGGGGAGACGTACGGGGTTCCGCGGTTGTCGACGGTCACCACCGCGAAGCCGCGGTCGGCCCACCACTGCCGCTGCTGCCAGCGGCGCGGCTCGGCGGACACGTCCTGGTAGCCGGGGCCGCCGTAGCTGTCCATCAGGACGGGCAGCCGCCGGCCCGGGACATGGCCGCGGGGGAGTACCAGCGCGGTCGGGATGCCGTGCTCGGTGACCCGCTCCAGCAGCGGGACCACCCGGTACGGCAGCGGCGCGGACAGGTCGCCGGGTACGAACTCCCGCCCGTCGGCGGTGCGTACGGTCCGCCGGATCCCGTCGGCGTCGGCGGAGGTCAGCAGCAGCGTTCCGGCGGAAGCCAGGACGCCGTGCACCCCCGGTCCGTCGGCCAGCGGGGTCAGCTCCCCCGTGGCGGGGTCGAGGAGCAGGACCTGCTGTTCGGCGGGGTCGCGCTGCCCGGCCTCGATCAGGAGGCGGTCGCGGTGGGTGCCGACCACCCGGCGGACCTGGATCCCGTCCCCGGTCAGCGGTTTCCCGTCGACGGCGAGGCCGCGGGCGGCGCCGTCCGGGGTGTCGGCGGCGGTGAGCATCCGGCCGTCGGCGAGCCGGGCCGGGGTGCCGGGCAGCATCGGGTCGACCCAGTGGGGGTGGGTGGTGCGCGACAGCTCCCGGGTACGGCCGGTCGCCGGATCGGCGGAGAGCAGCAGCACGCATCGCTGGAGCCGGTCCTGGACCGTCAGCAGGATCTCCGTCTCCGACTCCCAGCCGGCGTCGGAGACGTACGGGTACGCCGCCGCGTCCCAGTCGAGCCGTACGCGGGCGCCGTCCGGGCCGAGCACCCACAGCTGCACCTCGGCGTTGGGCCCGCCCGCTTCGGGATAGGCGAAGTCCTCGGCCGGGAGTTCGGGCTGCGCGGGGTCGGCGAAGTGGCGCCGCTGGAGGGCGGACTCGTCGACGCGCGCGGCCAGCAGGGTCTCCCCGTCGGGGGACCACCAGTGGCCCCGGCTCCGGTCCAGCTCCTCGGCCGCGGCGAACTCCGCGACACCCCAGCGGGCCCCGTCGGCGGGGCTGACCCGGCCGCCGGGGTGGGCGTACAGGGCGTCGTCGGCGACGTACGCGGTGCGGGAGCCGTCGGCGTTGAGCCGCGGGTCGAGGGCGGGCCCGGCGGCCGGGATCTCCTCGGGCTGCCCGAACGCCTTCCCGGTGCCCTCGGGCGCGACCGCGGAGGCGCCCTCGGGGGTGCCCTCGTACCTGACCCGGTACAGCCGCCCGTACAGCGGGAACACCGCGCTGCGGCCGTCGCCGGAGAGCGCGTACGAGCCGATCCCGGCGGCGACCAGCCGGATCCGCTCCCGCAGCCGGCGCTCGGCGACCGGCAGGGTGCCCGGCTCGGGGGACAGCTCGCGGGGGTCGGCGAGGCGGGTCTCGGTGCCGGTGGCGGTGTCCAGGACCCAGAGGCCGTCGAAGGCGTCGGTGGGGCCGGTAGAGCGGAGGAACCAGAGCAGCCGGCCGTCGTCCCCGAAGGAGAACGCGCGCGGGGCGCCGTAGGTGAAGCGGCCGGTGCTCGCGGAGAGCCTGAGGAAAACATCCATGATCGTAGTGTGTCATGTGAAATGGCACACTGTACATGTCAAGTAGCCTAGGCCATTCGAGTGGTGTAGCCCCGGTAGCAGGTTTAGCGTCGAAAAGGTGGACCGGAACGCAACGCCGACCAGCAAGGGGACCGACGGCAAGGTCCGAGGCAGCGGCAACGGGCTGGCGCTCTTCGTCATCGCCTCGTGCCAGCTCATGGTCGTTCTCGACATCACCATCGTGAACATCGCGCTGCCGCACATCCAGACCGCCCTCGGCTTCTCCACCGAGAGCCTGTCGTGGGTCGTCAACGCCTACACCCTCACCTTCGGAGGGCTGCTCCTCCTCGGCGGGCGCACCGGCGACATCCTCGGCCGCAAACGCGTGTTCATCTTCGGCGTGCTGCTCTTCGGCCTCGCCTCACTGCTCGGCGGGCTCGCGCAGAACGAGGGCCAGCTGATGGCCGCCCGGGCCCTGCAGGGCGTCGGCGGCGCCATCGCCTCCCCGACCGCCCTGGCGCTGATCACCACCACGTTCCGCGAAGGCCCGGCGCGCAACCGGGCGTTCGCCGTGTTCGCCGCCGTCTCGGCGGGCGGCGGCGCGATCGGACTGCTGGCCGGCGGCATCCTCGTCGAATGGCTCAACTGGCGCTGGGTGCTCTTCGTCAACGTCCCGATCGCCCTGGCCATCGCCCTGATGGCCCGGCGCGTCATCCGCGAGTCCGCACGCCACCCCGGACACTTCGACGTCGCCGGCGCGCTGCTGTCCACCCTCGGCATGGTCGCGCTCGTCTACGGCTTCATCCGCGCCTCCCAGGAAGGCTGGACCGACCCGATCACGCTCGGCTCCTTCGGGGCGGCCGTGGTCCTGCTCCTGCTGTTCTTCCTCAACGAACGGCGCTCGCCGCAGCCGATCACCCCGCTGCACATGTTCGCCGACCGCAACCGGGCCGGGTCCTACGGCATCATGCTCTTCCTGGCCTGCGCCATGTTCGGCATGTTCTTCTTCCTGACCCTGTTCGTGCAGAACGTGCTGGGCTTCAGCCCGCTGCAGGCCGGCCTCGCCTTCCTGCCGGTGAGCGCCGTCATCGCCGTCGGCGCGGGCGTCACCTCCCAGCTCCTGCCGAAGTACGGGCCGAAACCCTTCATGGTGGCGGGAGCGCTGTGCGCGTCCGCCGGCCTGGCCTGGCTGACGCAGACCGACGTCGACTCGACGTACCTGGGGAGCATCCTGGGCCCGATACTCGTCTTCAGCCTCGGCATGGGCATGAACTTCGTCTCGCTGACCCTGATGGCCCTGTCTAACGTCCCCGACCGGGAGTCGGGGGCGGCCTCCGGACTGCTCAACACGACGCAGCAGGTCGGCGGATCGCTGGGCCTGTCCATCCTGGTCACGGTGTTCGGCACGGTCAGCCGCAACGAGGCCCACGATCAGGTCCCGGCCTTCCTGAGCCAGGCCGACCCCGTCCAGAAGGCCCTCTTCCTGCGGACCGGGCAGCTCCCGGACCCGTGGGGCGACCAGGTGCTCACCGCGGGCGTGAGCTCCGCGTTCATCGTCGGGGCGTGCTTCGCCCTGGTCTCCGCGTGCATTGCGCTGCTCGTGATCCAGGTCCGCCCCTCGGACCTGGAACGCCTCAAGGGCAACCACGCCCCGGCGGCCGTCTGAGACAGGCCGGCGGCGGGAGCCGACGAGCGCGGTCCGGGCGTGTCCGCGGCACGGCCGGCCGCTATCCGGCCGTGCCCCGGACCCGGCAGCGGATCGGGCCGTCCGCCCGCAGGGTGATCCCGGCGCTGACCGGGATGTCGGTGTCCACGGCCTCGAACTCGTACGCCCGCAGGATCATCGCCAGCGCGATCACCGACTCCAGCATCGAGAAGTGCTGCCCGATGCAGGCGCGCGGGCCGCCGCCGAACGGGAACCAGGCGTAGCGCGGCCGGCCGGCCTCCGCCTCCGGGGTGAAGCGGTCCGGGTCGAAGCGGTCCGGATCCGGCCAGTACCGGGGGTGCCGGTGCGTCACCCACGGGGCCAGGATCACGTCCGAGCCCGCCGGAACGGTCCGTCCGCCGACCTCGGTGGCCGCGACCGAGCTGCGGCCGATGACCGGTGCGGCCGGATAGAGCCGCATCGCCTCCTTGAGGACCTGCGTGAGGTACGGGAGCCGGTCCAGATCGGCGGCCTCCGGCGTACGGTCGCCCAGCACGCGGGAGATCTCCTCCCGGGCCCGCACCTGCTGCTCGGGGTGGCGGGCCAGCAGGTGCAGGGAGAAGGCGAGCGAGGTGGCGGTCGTCTCGTGGCCGGCGAGCAGGAAGATCAGTACCTGGTCGCGCAGCTCGGCGGCGTCGAACTCGCCGTCTTCCGTGCTCGTGGCCGCGGCCAGCAGGCTCAGCAGGTCCTCGCCCCCGGCCGCGGCCCCGCCGCGCCGCTCGGCGATGATCTTGTCGCACACCGCGTACAGCTCGTCCATCGCGGCGGCCGCCCGCTTGTTGCCCGGCGTGGGCCAGGTGCGCGGGATGTTGGCGGGGGAGTAGCCGCGGCGCAGCACGTAATCCGTGATGACCGGAAAACACCGGTCGACGACGTCGACGGTGGCCTCCACGTCGGTGCCGAACAGGATCCGCGCGACCGCGCGCAGGGCGAGCTGCGTCATCTCCTCGCCGACGTCGACCACGCCGCCGGGGGCCTGCTCCCAGCCCGCGACCACTGCCCGGGTCTCGGCCGCGACGGCGTCGGCGTAGCCGTCCACCCGGCGCTTGGTGAACAGCGGTTGGACCAGCCGCCGCTGGCGCATGTAGTCCTCGTCCTGGCTGGTCAGCAGGCCGTTGCCGAAGGAGTCCCGGACCTCCTGGTAGAAGGCGTTGTCCTTGCGGAAGTTGGCCGACTCCGAGGCCAGGACCTGCTGCGCGCCCTCCGCGGAGAAGACGCAGTACAGCTCGGCGCGCAGCCCCGGCGGGCCGGCGGTGATCCGTACGACGTCGCCGCGCTGCTGCTGGGCGCGCAGATAGGTCCCGAGCGAGTCCGATTTCAGGTCGAACAGGGAGCCGAGCAGCGGGATCCCCTCGAGCGCGGGTGCCTCCGTACCGGTTTCCGTCCGTGCATTCGCTGTTGCCATGGCCGCCCCCTCGACACCGTACCGACGGGGCCGATTCTGCCCGGCCCGTGCCGGGGGCGCCGAGGATCGCTCCGCCGTGCGGCTGAAACCCACCGGTCGGCTTACCTTTACGTCGCTACTTGTCGCAGGCGATGCCGTCCTTGTCCCGGTCGAGGGCGTCGCGGTAACCGGGCTGGCCGCGCCGCATGGGCGCCGCCCCGGCGGCCTTGGCCTCGGCGCAGCTCTTGAAGTAGACGCTGCTCCCGCCGCTGCCGCTGCCGCTGCCGCCGCCGTCACCGCCGGTGGAGCCGCCGTCGGTCGGGGGCGAGGTCTTCGGCTTCGGCGGGGCGGGAGTCCGGCTCGCCGCCGGGGCCTTGGAGGGGGCCAGGGCGGCGCCGGCCTTGTCCGGGCACGGCCGGCCGGGCGCGACGAGCGAGAGCTCGACGGCGGACGCCGGGTCGAGGGGGCTCCCGGCCGCCGGGGTCTGGAAGCAGACCGCCCACGGGCCGTGGTCCGCGGCCAACGGGACGTCGCTGTAGGCGCTGCGCGCCTCGACGGGTCTGCTGACCAGCGTCTTGACGGCGGCCTCGGCGTCCGTGAACTTCTGCCCGACGAGCGTGGGCATCGCGGGCGTACTGGGCGAGGCCGCGGGCGCAGCAGGGGTCGTGGCGGCCGGCTTGTCCGCGCCCTTCTCCGGCGTGCTCTTCGGCGCGGCATCCTCGCATCCGCTGCCGAGCAGGACCACCGCCCCGACCAGTGCTGCCACGGCAAATCCCCGACGGTGAAACATGAATGACCCCCCAAGATCAACACTCTGCAGAACCGCCGCAGCGTACGGGTGTCACTCCACCACACGCGAAGCCGTTTCACGCCACTTTCCCCGGCATGCACCTGACCGCCCCGGGCCGGGGGGGGGGGGGGGGGGGGGGGGGGGGGGGGGGGGGGGGGGGGGGGGGGGGGGGGGGGGGGGGGGGGGGGGGGGGGGGGGGGGGTGGCTGGCCCGTACGCCTTCGCT